>JAABPT010000089.1 GCA_011391855.1 Burkholderiales bacterium | reverse complement strand
GGTCGGCCTGGGGCTGCAGCCATAGCGCCAGGTCGTTGATGCGCTCGTCGCCGGTGAGGCGCCGGTAGTCCGCGTCGTCGATGACGATGGTGCCGAACTGGCGTGCATAGTCGCGCCAGACGCCGAGCACACGTGCCGGCACCGGCGTTTCAGCCAGCGGCAGGTTGATCATGCTGCCGGGCCGGGCGTCGTAAAGCGCCACCATGGCTTCGCTGACGAACACGCCCACCTCGCCCGCGCGCTCCGGCAGTGGCGCTTCCAGCAAGGGCAGCGCCTCGGCGGGGTTGTCCAGCGGACGCGAGATCAGCGCCACCGCCGGCCGCCCGGGTACCAGCTGCAGCGAACGGATGCGCGACGCCTGCAGCCGCTCCACCCCAGGCACGTCCGCCGCCCGGGCCAGGAACTCGGGCGGCAGCCAGGCCTGGTCACTGGTGGCGCTGGTGGCGGCGCTGCGGGCATACAGGTCGGCCGGCAGGATGGTGCCGAGCCAGTCGCTGACGCCGACGCGAAAGCTCGCCACCATCACCGTCAGCGCCACCGAAAGCGCCAGGCTGGCGACCACGCCGGCCACCGCCGCGGTGGCGGTGCGGCGCTGGAAGCGCGCGCGCTGCACGGCCAAGAGCGGCAGCGCGCCGCGCAGCGGTGGCACGGCGGCCAGCAGCGCGTGCACGACGGCCGGCACCAGCGCCACGCCGCCGAACAGCAGCGCCGCCACGGCGATATAGGCCGCCAGCGGCAGCCCGGCGATCGGCGGCGCGAACGCCGCCGCCGTGCCCAGCATCAGCAGCGCCACGCCCGGCCAGGTGGGCGGCACCAGCGATTCCGGCGTGCCGAGGCCCTTGAGCGCCAGCGCCGGGGCGATGCGCTCGGCATGCAAGGCCGGCACCCAGCCGCCGACCAGCGCGGAAGCGGTGCCCAGCAGCCCGAATACCAGCACGCCGCCGGCGCCCACCTGCAGCGGCGGCACGATGCCCGGGAAATAGCCGCCGCCCAGGTCGCCGGCCAGCAGCCGCAGCGCCGCCGCAGCCATGCCCGTGCCCAGCAGCAGGCCGAGGACACTGCCCGCGGCGCCGAGCAGCCCGCATTCCAGCAGCACCAGTTGCCGGCGCTCGCGCGCCGTGAGCCCCAGCACGCCCAGCAGGGCCAGCGAAGGCGTGCGCTGCGCCACCGACAGCGACACCACCGAAAACACCAGGAAGGCGCCGACGAACAGCGCCACCAGGGCCAGCACCGTGAGGTTGACGCGGTAGGCGCGGGAAAGCTGCGAGACGCGCTGCTCGGCTTCGTCGGCCGGCACCGCAGCCACGCCGGCGGGAAGCGCCAGTCGCACCAGCAAGGCCGCGCGGTCGGTGCCCGGCACCAGCCGCAGGTCGATGCGCGAGATGCGGCCCAGGCTGCCGAAGTGCTGCTGCGCGCCGGCCAGGTCCATCACCACCAGCGGCACGCCGGCCGCCGGTACCGTGCCGGCCACGCGCAGGCGCTGCCAGCCGGGGCCGGACTGCAGTGCCACGGTGGCGCCGTCGGTCAGGCCGAGCTGGTCGCGCGCGGCGGTGTTGGGGAAGGCGGCGTCGGGGTCCAGGAAGACGAGCCGGTCCTCGCCGGTGGCTGGTCGCGGCAGCAGCGCCGGGGCCAGCGGCGCAGCGAGCAAGCTGTCGATGCCCAGCACCCGCACCGCCACGCGCTGGCCGCCGGAAGTGGCGGCGTAGGTGTCGATCTCCAGCACCGGGCTGGCGATCTGCACGCCGGGGTCGGCGGCCACGCGTTCGAACACGCTGTCGTCGAAGCCGGCGCGCGGGCCGCGCAGCGTGAGGTCGGGCTCGCCGTTGGCGGCGCGCACGGCAGCCGAGAATTCGCTCAGCGCCGAGTTGTTGATGAGGTGCACCGAAAACGCCAGCGCCACGCCCAGCGCCACCGCCAGCAGCGCCACGCCGTGGCGCCACGGGTGGTGGCGCCACTCGCGCACGATCAGCGACAGGAACAACGACAGGAACAGCGATCGCTGCATGTGGCGGGGCCGTGGCGGGCAATTCAGGCGTCGCGCACGCCATGCGCCGTGAGCCGCATCACCCGCTGCGCGCGCGCTGCGGCGGCGGTCGAATGCGTGACCAGCAGGCAGGCCGCGCCAGCGTCGTGCACCTGTGCCTGCAGCACAGCCAGCACACGCTCGGCGGTTTCGGGGTCCAGGTTGCCGGTGGGTTCGTCGGCCAGGATCAACGCCGGCGCGTGCACCACCGCGCGCGCGATGGCCACGCGTTGCAACTGCCCACCCGAGAGCTGCGCCGGAAAGCGCCCGCCCAGGCCGGCCAGGCCCACGGCTTCGAGCATGGTGGCCACGCGGGCATCGTCGGGCCGGCCCAGCAGGCGCAGCGGCAGGCTCACGTTCTCGGCCACCGTCAGGTGCGGCAGCACGTGGAAAGCCTGGAAGACGAAGCCGAGTTGCGAGCGCCGCAGCCGTGCGCAGCCGTCGTCCGACAACGTGGCGAGGTCGGTGCCGGCCACCACCACGCGGCCGCGGTCGGCACGGTCGAGCCCCGCGATGCAGTTCAGCAGCGTCGACTTGCCCACGCCCGACTCGCCCAGCAGGGCTACGAATTCGCCGCGCCGCAAAGTCAGTGACACCGAGTCGAACACGGGCGTGTCACCAAAACGCTTGCTCAAGTCCTCGACGCTCAACATCACAGCGTTCGATCATGGCATGCCGGACGGCGCGGGCACGCGTGCTATCGTGATCGGCAGGGTTTGCAGCAGGGGAAAACAAGCATGGCCTATGAGATCGATCTGTCCGGCCGCGTGGCCTTCGTCACCGGCGCTTCCAGCGGCCTGGGGGCGCAATTTGCCCGCGTCTTGGCGGCCTCCGGCGCCGGCGTCGTGCTGGCCGCTCGCCGCGTGGAGCGGCTGAAGACGCTGCGCGCCGAGATCGAGGCGGCCGGCGGCGACGCGCATGTGGTGGGCCTGGACGTGACCGACCCCACGAGCATCCGCGCCGCGGTGGCGCATGCCGAGACCGAGATGGGTGCCATCGACATCCTGGTCAACAACTCCGGCGTGAGCACGACTCAAAAGCTCACCGACGTGACGCCCGAGGACTACGACCACGTGATGGGCACCAACACGCGCGGCGCCTTCTTCGTGGCGCAGGAGGTGGCCAAGCGCATGATCGCGCGCGCCAAGGGCGAGGCGCCGGGCACCTACACCGGCGGGCGCATCGTCAATATCGCTTCGATGGCCGGACTGCGCGTGCTGGGGCAGTTGGGTGTGTATTGCATGAGCAAGGCCGCCGTGATCCACATGACACGCGCGATGGCGCTGGAGTGGGGGCGCTGGGGCATCAACGTGAATGCGTTGTGCCCGGGCTATATCGACACCGAGATCAACCACCAGCACTGGCAGACCGACGCCGGCCAAAAGCTGATGAACATGCTGCCGCGCAAGCGCGTCGGCAAGCCCGAGGACCTGGACGCGGCGCTGATGATGCTGTGCGCCAACCAGAGCCACTTCGTGAATGGCGCGGTGATCGCCGCCGACGACGGCTTCGGAGTCTGAGCCTTGCGCAGCCTGACCCCGCTGGAAGCGCGTGTGCTCGGCGTGCTGGTCGAGAAGCAGCACACGGTGCCCGACACCTACCCGCTGTCGCTGAATGCGCTCACCGCCGGCTGCAACCAGAAGACGGCGCGCTTTCCCGTCATCGAGGCCACCGACGCCGAGGTCATGACCGCTGTGGACGGCCTGAAGGGCCTGAGCCTGGTCTTCGAGGGCAGCGGCAGCCGCGTCGTCAAGTACGAGCACAACATGGGGCGTGTGCTCGGCGTGCCGAGCCAGGCCGTGGCGCTGCTCACCGTGCTGATGCTGCGCGGCCCGCAGACGGCGGCCGAGCTGCGGCTGAATTGCGAACGCCTGTACAAATTTGCCGATATCTCGTCGGTGGATGGTTTCCTGGAGGAGCTGGCCTCCAAGGAGCCGCCGCGCGTGGTGAAGCTGGCGCGTGCGCCGGGTTCGCGCGAGGCGCGCTGGGCGCACCTGCTGTGCGGCGAAGTGGCCGAAGCGAGCACCGCCGCTTTGCTGGATGGCGGCGGCGGGGTCTCGGCCGGCGAGATTGCCGCGCTGAAGGCCGAGCAGACGCGGCTGGCTGCCGAGGTCGACGCGCTGAAGACGCTGGTGCACCGGCTGGCGCGTGAACTCGGCGTCGAACCCGAATGACGCTGCCGCACCGGAGTGCCAGACGATGAGATTCCACGTCCCCGCCGAGAAGAAGCTCACGCACGAGATGGTGATCCCCATCCGCTGGGGCGACATGGACGCGATGGGCCACGTCAACAACACCATCTATTTCCGCTATCTGGAAATCGCGAGGCTGGAGTGGCTGTATCGGGTGGGTGGCCCGCCCGACCCCACGGGCTGCGGGTCGGTGATCGTGAACGCCTTCTGCAACTTCATCCGCCAGCTCGAATTTCCCGGCGACATTCTGGCGAAACACTACGTGACCAACCCCGGGCGCTCCAGCTTCGACACCTACATCACGCTGGAACGCGTCGACCACCCGGGCACCCTCTACGCCGAGGGCGGCAGCAAGACGGTGTGGACCGATTTCAAGAAGCAGAAGTCGGCGCCGCTGCCGGATTGGCTGCGCGCGTTGGTGTCCTGACGGAGCCTTTGGCGCTGCCCGACCGCTGCGTTCAGTCGGCCATGCTGTAGGGCCCGCCGACTTCCAGCGCGCGCTTGTAGGCGGGCCGGGCATGGATGCGTTTGAGCCAGTCCATCAGCCTGGGCCGCGACTTGTCGAGCCCGGCACGCGCGGCGGCCGCTTCCAGCGGGAAGCTCATCTGGATATCGGCGGCGCTGAACTTCGCGCCGGCAAACCAGGGCCGCTTCACGAGTTCGGCTTCCATGAAGTCGAACTGGCGCTCGAGATTGGGTGCGATGAAACTCTTCGTCACCTTGTCGGCAATGGTTTTCACCACCGGCTTGATGAAGAACGGCACGGGCGCCGTGCGCACCTTGTCGAAGACCAGCTTCATCAGCAGCGGCGGCATCGCGCTGCCCTCGGCAAAGTGCAGCCAGTAGGTGAACAGCCGTGCCTCGGGGGTGCCGGCCGGCGGGCGCAGGCGGCCCTGGCCGTAGGTGTCGAGCAGGTATTCGACGATGGCGCCCGATTCGGCCACCGTCACCGCGCCGTCGGTGATGACGGGTGACTTGCCCAGCGGGTGCACGGCGGCCAGTTCGGGCGGCGCCAGCATCGTCTTCGGGTCGCGCGCGTAGCGCTTCACTTCGTAAGCCAGGCCCAGCTCTTCCAGCAGCCACAACACGCGCTGCGAACGCGAATTTTCCAGGTGATGTACGGTGATCATGCGGCCGATGATGCCGCATCGGCCCGGCAGCTTGCCGGCGCAGGGTCGACGGCGCGCTCAGCCCTGCCCGCCAAGCAGCCGCTTCACCAGTTCCGGCGTCGTGGCCGCACCGGTTTTGCGCATCAGCCGGGCGCGGTAGACGTCCACCGTGCGCGGGCTGATGGTCAGCCGCTTGCCCACGCCCTTGCTGGTGAGGCCTTCGATCAGCAGCGCGGCGATCTCGCGTTCGCGCGGCGTCAGTTCGTATTTCAGCGCCCGCTTGGAAGACAGGTCCTCGAAGGCCCAGATGCCGGCCGCGTGCGGCTGCGTCGGGTCGAGCGCGCGGCCGCTCACGTGGCACCAGAAGAGTTCACCGTCGCGCGCGGGGCCGGCCCCGGCCAAGCGCCGCATCACGCGTTCGTCGGCATAGCGGCCCGCCGCGTCGAGCTGCGCCGCGATGCGCAGGCCCGTGCGTTCGAATTCGTCGGCGGTGGGGTAGAGGATCTCGAACGAGCGGCCGATGAGCTGTTCGCGTTCGGCGCGGAACATGGCCAGCAGTTCGCGGTTGCAATCGACCATCAGCCGCTGGCGCGACAGCACCAGACCCACCGGCGCCAGGTCGAAGGCGGTGCGGTAGTCGAAGGCGACGAGGGCGCTGACGGTCAATGTGGTGGCCGGGGTTTAGTCAATTCTACGTAACGACTACCTAATGCCTTACGTAGTACGCTACGTGCCTTATTCCACAGCAGGCCCAGCCGGAGGCACCCGCATGAAGAAGATCTATCCCAGCGCCGCCGCGGCACTGGACGGCATCGTCCACGACGGCCAGTTGCTGGCCGTGGGCGGTTTCGGCCTCTGCGGCATCCCCGAGGCGTTGATCGACGCGCTGCGCCTCAGCGGCGCCAAGGACCTGACCGTGGTCTCCAACAATGCCGGCGTCGACGGTTTCGGCCTCGGCAAGCTGCTGGAAACGCGGCAGATCCGCAAGATGATCAGCAGCTACGTCGGCGAGAACAAGGAATTCGAGCGCCAGTACCTGGCCGGCGAACTGGAGCTGGAATTCACGCCGCAGGGCACGCTGGCCGAGCGGCTGCGCGCCGGCGGCGCC
>JAABPT010000088.1 GCA_011391855.1 Burkholderiales bacterium | reverse complement strand
GGCGCGGCGCGCGGCCTGCGGCCCAACCCGAACGAGGTGGCGAGCATCCACCGCGTGCCGGCGACCGAGCTGCTGCGTGCCGACGCGCCGATCCTGAACCAGGTGCGCGGCGCGGCGCACCCGGTGCTGCGCATGCCGCTGGGCAGCGCCTGGATCGCCGCGCCGACCGCGGCCTTCCTGTACCAGTTCCGCGAATGGCTGCTGTGCGGCCGCGCCACGCGCGTGGCGCACTTCGATCAGCCGCACTTCGCCTGGCGCTGAGCCGCAACATGGGGCGGGCCCCTCGGACGGCGTGGGGCTGCGCCGCCGCGCCTAAACTCGGCACCACTGCACCGGGAGTCACGAAGCACGGCACACGCCGCCGTTCAGTTGCCGATGACCGCCGACGAATTCCTGGCCTGGGACACCACCCAGACGATCAAGCACGAGTTCGTGCGCGGCGAAGTCTTTGCCATGGCGGGGGCACACGAGGCGCATGTCACGGCCATGGGCAACGTCTACAACGCGCTGCGTCAGCACTTGAAGGGTTCGCCCTGCCGGACCTTCCTGACCGACATGAAGCTGCGCGTCGAGGCCGCCGACGCTTTCTACTATCCGGACGTCTTCGTCACCTGCAGCGCCGCCGACGCCGCCGACCCGCTGATCAAGCGTGAACCCGTGCTGGTGGTGGAGGTGCTGTCACCGTCCACAGCGGCCTATGACCGCGGCGAGAAATTCGCCGCCTACCGGCTGCTGCCCAGCCTGCAGGAATACCTGCTGGTCGACCCGGTGGCACGGCGCTGTGACCTCTACCGCCGCGGCGCCGACGGCCTGTGGGTGCTGCACCCCGGCGCGCCGGAGGAGGGCGTGCACTTCGCCTCGGTGGAACTCGAACTCGACGGCACCCGGCTGTGGGACGAGGTGCCGCTGGTGACGGCCGAGGCAGGCGCCGCGCGCTGAACCTCAGCTTGCCGCGGCGCTGGCGCACCTGACACGTCGCCCCGCCCCGCCCGGGCATGGTGAAATGCCGGCGCATGCAGGCCGACGACTTCATCCGCAAATGGTCCGCCGGTTCGCCGGCCCGCGCCCTGGGTGAGCGCGCCGGCGCGCAGGCCCATTTCATCGACCTGTGCCGCGTGCTCGGCGTGCCCGAACCGGGCGACCCCGACAGCTACTGCTTCGAGCGCGGCCTCACCAAGACCGGCAGCACGGGTTTGCGCACCGACGGCTTCGCCGATGTCTGGAAGCGCGGCTGCTTCGCCTGGGAATACAAGGCGCCGGGCCGCAGCCTGGAGGCGGCGCTGAAGCAGTTGATGATGTATGCGCTGCCGCTGGAAAGCCCGCCGCTGCTGGTGGTGAGCGACCGCCAGACGATCGAGGTGCACACGCATTTCACCGGCACGCCCAGCGAACGCCATGTCTTCCATCTTGAGGAAATGGCGCGCCCCGAGGTGCAGCAGCGCCTGCGCGCGCTGTGGCTGGCGCCCGAGAGCTTCAAGCCGAAGCTCAGCACCCGCGAGATCACCGAACGCGCGGCGCGCACCTTCGCCGGCAGTGCCGAACGCCTGCGCGCCGCCGGCGTGGCGCCCGGCGTGGCCAGCCACTTCCTCACGCAGTGCGTTTTCTGCTTCTTCGCCGAAGACACCGGCCTCTTGCCCGGCCGCCTGTTCGAGCGCCTGGTGGCCGTGCAGACCACGCCGGAGAAGCTGCGCGCGCAGTTGCAGCACCTGTTCGAGATCATGCGCGATGGCGGCCTGTTCGGCGTCGACGACGTGCCCTGGTTCAACGGCGGCCTTTTCGCAAGCGTCGAGGTGCCGCCGCTGGCCGCCGAGGACGTGGCTGCGCTGCGCGCCGCCAGCCTACTCGACTGGAGCGCCATCGACGCCACCATCTTCGGCACCTTGTTCGAACGCGGTCTCGACCCCGCCAAGCGCAGCCAGCTCGGCGCCAACTTCACCGACCCGGTGACGATCATGCGGCTGGTGGAACCGGTGGTGCAGCGGCCGCTGCTGGCCGAATGGGCCGGTGTGAAGCCGCGCATCGAGGCCGCGCTGGCCAGGAGCAAGAAGCACGGCGACAAGGCCTGGCGCGAAGCGCAGGACGCCTTCGCCGGCTTCCTGGAGCGGCTGCGCAATTACCGTGTGCTGGACCCGGCCTGCGGCAGCGGCAACTTCCTGTACCTGGCGCTGAAGTGCCTGAAGGATATCGAACACCAGGTGAACCTGGAGGCCGAGGCTTTGGGCCTGCAGCGCCAGCACGACATGACCGGCCCGCACAACGTGCTGGGTATCGAGCTCAACGAATATGCCGCCGAACTGGCGCGTGTGACGGTGTGGATCGGCGAACTGCAGTGGCGCATCCAGCGCGGCTACCCGTTCAAGCTGAATCCGGTGCTGGAACCGCTGGACCAGATCGAGACGCGGGATGCGGTGCTGGGGCCGGACGGCAAGGAGGCGGTGTGGCCGGTGGCGGACGCGGTGGTGGGGAATCCGCCGTTCGTGGGCGACAAGAAGATGCGCGGCGAGCTGGGCGACGCCTACACCGAGGCGCTGCGCGCGGCCTACAAGGGGCGGGTGCCGGGTGGGGCCGACCTGGTGTGCTACTGGTTCGAGAAGGCGCGTTCGCAGATCGAGGCCGGACTCTTGCAGCGTGCCGGGCTGGTTGCGACGAACTCGATTCGCGGCGGTGCCAACCGCGCCGTGCTCGACCGCATCGTGCAGACGACGCGCATCTTCGAGGCGTGGAGCGACGAGCCGTGGGTCAACGAGGGGGCGGCGGTAAGGGTGTCGTTGGTGGCATTCGGTGAGAGTTCACAGCGCCCACGCGCGGATGGCGCTGAGGTTCTTGAGCTTGCGGCCGACCTCACTCCTCAGCACGCGAGCGGCACCTCGGACCTCACCGAGTCGCGCCGCCTTCCCGAGTCCGCGGGCGCATGCTTTATGGGCGTGACGAAGTCGGGGCCATTTGACATTCCGGCGGAAGTCGCACGCCAGTATCTGTTGCTGCCCAATCCGCACGGCGAGTCCAACACGACTGTGATCAAGCCATCGATGAACGGTGCTGATGTGGTACGGCGATCCCGAGGCGAATGGGTGCTCGACTTCGCTGGGCTTGACGAGGCGGATGCGGCGCTTTTCGAGGCTCCGTTCGCCTTCGCGCTCGCACACATTCGGCCCGTACGGCAGCTGAGCAAGACGGCCAATAATCGCCTGCAGTGGTGGCGCTTCGAACGGCCACGACCGGAAATGTATTCGGCATTTCGTGCGCTGCGCCGTTACGTGGCAACTTCGGCGGTGGCAAAGCATCGGCTGTTTGTGTGGCTTGATCGCAGCGTCTTGCCCGACCACGCGCTGATCGTCACCGCCCGCTCCGACGACACCACCTTCGGCATCCTGCACAGCCGCCTGCACGAACTCTGGTCGCTGCGCATGTGCACATGGATGGGCAAAGGCAACGACCCGCGCTACACCCCCACCACCTGCTTCGAGACCTTCCCTTTCCCTGCCGGTCTCACCCCCGCCGATACCGCACACCAGAAAACCGAGTCCGTGGCGGGGCCTGAGCCCTCACCCCAGCCCTCTCCCGCCAGCGGGAGAGGGAGTGTCGGGCCGCTGATCCCGGCCGGGCTGCCGGCGGCCGTTCGCCCCCACGCCGAGACCATCGCGCGCGCCGCGCATCGGCTGGTGGCCTTGCGCGACGCCTGGCTCAACCCGCCGGAGTGGACCGAACGCGTGCCCGAGGTCGTGCCGCTGGGCATGAACACCTCGCCCTACCCGGACCGCATCGTTGCCAAGTCCGGCTTCGAGAAGGAACTCGCCAAGCGCACGCTCACCAACCTGTACAACCAGCGCCCGGCCTGGCTGGCGCAGGCCCACGCCACGCTCGACGCCGCCGTGGCCGCCGCGTACGGCTGGGTGGACTGGAGCGCCGCGCTGCCCGACGACGAGATCCTGCGCCGGCTGCTGGCGCTGAACCGCGAGCATGCCGGAAAGTAGCACAAACGTGATACATTGACCGATCAAGACCGGGAGCCGCGCACCATGAGCACCACCACCATCCGTCTGCCTGAAGAACTGAAGGCGCGCATCGAGACGCTGGCTTCCGAGTCCGGCCAGACGACACATGCCTTCATGCTCAGCACCTTGGACGAGGTGACACAGGACATGGTGCGCGAGCGCGAATTTCATGCCGAGGCGCTGCGTCGGCTCGAACACATGGAACGCACGGGCGAATACATCGAGCTCGAAGACTTGCGCCGCTACGCGCAGGCGCTGGCGCGTGGCGAGAGCGCGCCGCGGCCGCCTGTTCGCAAGCTGCCGGGCGCCCGCGCCCGCCGCGCGCAGGCGCGATGACGCGCCTGCGCCTCGCGGCGCGGATTCAGTACGACGTCGAGCGCATCGCCGAACATCTTCGGCAGCACGAGGTGGCCGACATCGGTGCGCGCGTTGCGGAGATGCTGGGCGCCCTGCAGTTGCTGGTTCAGCATCCACTCATCGGCCGGCCCGTGGCCGACGGGCTTCGCGAACTCGTGATCGGCAAGGGCAGCCACGGTTATGTGGCGCGCTACCGCTACGACCCCGTCAAGGACGAGGTGCGCGTGGCAGCCTTGCGCTCGCAGCGGGAAGCCGGCTTCCGCGGCTGATGTCAGGGAACACCGAGCTTCAGGCCGTCACCGCCGCATCGTCCAGTGCCGCCGCGCGCCGCTTGGCCGGGCGCTGCGCATGCGCAGCGCAGTAGGCCAGGAATTCGGGCCGCTTGGGCAGGTTGCCGAAGGCCAGCGCGAAGTCGAGCTTGGCGCACAGGTACAGGTCGGCGGCGCTGAAGCGGCTGCCGGCGATGAACGTGCGGCCGGCCAGGGCCTGCGCCAAGGTGTCCTCGGTGAGCTGCGCGCTGCCGTAGCCGACGAAGCCCTGCTTTTCGGGCGCCACCTGCACGCCCAGCGCCTGGTCGGTGACCGCGGCCTCCATCGGCCCGGCGGCGAAGAACAGCCAACGGTAGTAGGCGCCGCGTTCGGCCAGTGGCGGCGCCAGGCCGGCTGCGGGGAAGGCGTCGGCCAGGTAGGCCAGGATGGCCGGCGTTTCGGTGACGACGGTGTCGCCGTGCACCAGCGTCGGCACCTTGCCCATCGGGTTCAGGGTCAGGTACTCGGGCGTCTTCATCGGCGGGCCATAGGGCACGACGACGGTGTCGTAGGGCTGGCCGACCTCTTCGAGCATCCAGCGTGCGATGCGGCCGCGGGAGTGGGGGTGGGTGTACAGGGTCAGCATGGCGGGCATCGGGTGGTGGTGACAGGGGCAGGGCGGCAGTATCGACGCGGGCACTCAGCGCAGCAACTCCATCCCCAGTCGCCTGGCAGCCTTCGCGTCGAAAGTCAGCACGCGGGCGTTGCGTGTGCCGGCCAGCGCGACGATGAGGCAGTCGTGCAGGTCGACGCCACCCTGGCGGTAGCGCTGCACGGCGTCGCGAACGGCGGAGGCTTCCTGCACCTCCAGCGTCGGTGTCTGCAGCAGGTCGTCGAGGATGCCGCTGATCGTCGCGGCGTCGGCGTCGTAGCGGCTCTCCATCACCCACACCGTTTCCAGCACCACCACCAGGCTGACGAATCCCCTGTCCGCGCGGGACAAGCGCTCTTCCAGCAGGCGGGTGGCGAGGGCGCTTTGCTTCGCATCGTCCTGCGCCAGGTAGCGCACGAGCACGTTGGTGTCCAGCGCGTGCATCAGCCGCGGCCAGCGCGACTGCGCCGCTGGGCAATGGTGTCGTTCATGTCGTCGACCGACACGGGTTGGGCAGGCACCGTCAGGCGGCCCTTGAGCTGGCGGATGTCACTGCCGGCGGCGAGCAGGCGCACGCTGTCGCCGTCGACCACGAAACGCAGCACCGACCCCTGGGTGAGGCCGAGCTTGCGGCGCACGTCGCTGGGGATCACGACCTGACCCTTGCTGGAAACGGTGGCGGCGTGTTCGGCGGGTTTGGTCATCGGCGGCTCCCGTGGGTAAGCCATTGTGCCTTACCCCGGGCGGACGTGCCATGTGAAAACAACGACAAGCGACCCCCGTCGCCTGTCAAGCGCAGCGACCTTACAGGCCAGCCGCTGAGCGCAGCGCCGCCGCTTTGTCGGTACGCTCCCACGTGAATTCCGGCTCCTCGCGCCCGAAGTGCCCGTACGCCGCCGTCTTCTCGTAGATCGGCCGCAGCAGGTCCAGCATCTGGATGATGCCTTTGGGCCGCAGGTCGAAGTGCTCCATCACCAGCCTGGCGATCTGCTCGTCGGGGATGACGCCGGTGCCTTCGGTGTACACGGTCACGTTCATCGGCCGCGCCACGCCGATGGCATAAGCCACCTGCACCTGGCACTGCCGGGCCAGCCCGGCGGCGACCACGTTCTTGGCCACGTAGCGCGTGGCGTAGGCGGCCGAGCGGTCCACCTTGCTCGGGTCCTTGCCGCTGAAGGCGCCGCCACCGTGCGG
>JAABPT010000087.1 GCA_011391855.1 Burkholderiales bacterium | reverse complement strand
TACTTGCTGGACGCCGACGGCCGCGTGCAGCACTACATCGGCGAGCCGGGCATGGTGCGGCAGCACCAGGTCGACCTGGACGTGATACGCGCCTTTCTGGCTGGCGTCGATTTGCCGCTGCCCGGCACCGATCCCATGGGCTCGGGAACTCCGCGCGTCTTCAGCGCGGCGATGTTCCCCGTGCGGGCCGGTGACCTGCGGCCGCCCGGCTACCTGTACATCGTCCTCGACAGCCCGGCACGCGACGCCGTGGCAGCACAGGTCGGGGCTGGGCGGCTGTGGTGGGGTGCCGCCGTGGCTGCGGCCATCGGCCTGGGGGTGACCTTCCTGCTGGGATGGTTCACCTTTCGGCGCCTGACGCTGCCGCTGCATCGGCTGGCACAGGGGCTGCGCAGCTACCAGCGCACCGGTGCATCCGGACACGTGTCCGACGACGCTGACGCCGGCGCAGTTGCCGTGCCCCAGCCCGGCGGCGGTGACGAGGTGCACGCCCTGGCCGATGCCTTTGCCGACATGAAGCAACGCATCGAATCGCACGCCTCGCGCGAGCAGCGGCAGGTGACGGATCACCGCGAGATGATGGCCAGCGTGGCACACGACCTGCGCACCCCACTGACGGCGCTGCACGGCCACCTGGAGGTGCTGGCGAACGAGGCAGCCCCGGACCCCGGCCGTCGCGGCGCCGTGCTGCAGGCGGCGTTGGCGCAAAGCCGCAAGGTCAGCCGCCTGTCGCAGCAGCTCTTCGAGCTGGCTGCGCTGCAGTCCACCGAACAGGTGCTGCACCGCGAGCGTTTCAGCCTCGACGACCTGGTGACGGATGCGGTGCAGAAGTTCGAGTTCAGCGACACACCCGCCCTCGTCACCCTGCACGGCGTGCCACCGGGCCGCCTGGAACTCGACGGCGATCTGCAGTTGATCGAACGTGCACTCACCAACCTGATCGACAACGCGGTGCGCCATGCGCCCGGCAATCAGGCGGTGCGTGTGAGCCTGCGCCGTGAAGGCGAGCAGGCCGAGATCGTGATTGAGGACGCGGGACCGGGCTTGCCGGAAGAACTGCACCAGCGCCTGGACCGAGGCCTGTCCTTGCGCGACCCGCCCATCAAGCGCAGCAGCGGCGGCATCGGCGGCCTGGGCCTGGCGATCGCGCAGCGTGTGGCCGTGTTGCACGGTGGCAGCCTGCGGCCGCTGCCTGCGCCGCGTGGCGGTACGCGCCTGTGCCTGGCGCTGCCGCTGGCCGCTTGAGCCCGCTGACCGGGTCTAAGTGCCCACCAGCACGACCTGGCCATCGGCCAGCAGCACGGCCACGCCAGACCCGTCTTCCAGGGCCGCCGTCATCGTGGCACGGCCCGGCAGGTCCACGGTGAACAACTCGGCCCAGTCGGCCGCCGGGTCCAGCACCCGCAGCAGGCGGCCGTCCTGGCTGGGCAGCACGAGCCGATCTCGCACCCAGGCCGCGAGGTCGGTTTCGCGCGAACCGATGGCATGTGTGCTGACGTCGGCCATCAGGCGGTGTCGGCTCAGCCGCTGGACTTCGAGCCGATAGACGTGCAGCACGCCGCCGATGTGGGGCGTGTGCACCGCCACCAGATGCCGGCCCTGCGTGGTCGGCGCGAGCCAGCGGTGGAAGCCGCCCACCGTGTCGCCGAGCGCGGCCAGGCGCAGGCCCTGCGGCTGCGCGGGGTCGGCCGTCACCAGCGCCAGCTGCCCGCCTTCGGGCCCTGAGCGCACGGTCAGCAGGCCCGCCGCGCCGCGCGCCTCAGGCACCTGTACCTGCACCTGTACCTGCACCTGCACCGGACGAGGCTCGATGTCTTCGAAGACGTGAGGCGCTGGCAGCGTGAGCGAGCGCAGCGCTTGCAGCCCGTGGCGCTCGAGCCAGAGAAGACGCGTGGCCTCGATGCCATCGCCCAGCACGCCATGCGCATAGCGACGGTCATCGGGGCCGGCCAGCACGGCGATGTGGCCGCCATCGCCGCGGCCGTCCAGGTCGACCTGCACCGGGCGCGCGTCGGGCAGCACCGCTTCTTGCGAACGCGAGACTTCGCGCCACTTCGAGCCCTGCTCAGACTCGAAGCGTGCGACACGTTGGCGTGCGCCCACGCCATTGCCAGAGCCTTCGTTCGCGACGGCCAGCACGGCCAGCGGCAAGACCAGCAGCCCGGCATGCAGCGCGAGCTGGGCCGACGCCAGCGTGCTGGCGCGCCCGTTTTCCCAGACCCAGAGGCCGCCCCGCGCGGTGCGCGCCGCGATGCGGCCATGGCCGGTGGCGATGCGCGATGCAGGATCGAGCTCGCTGGCCAGGCGCCGTGGGGCCTGCCCAGCCAGAGACAGGGCCCAAAGGCCGCCGCCAGCGCCGATGCCGAGCAGGCCCGTGGGCCCGCCGGCATGGACACGGCGCATGGGCTCGGCCACCACCAAGGTTCGTGCCGCCCAAGGCGCTGGCGCCGCGACGGCGCCTGTGAGCCCGACTGTACCGGCCCAGGCGGAAGAGGCCGCGAGCAACACGCGGCGTCGTGGCCAGTGCGAGCCGTTCATCCGGGCACCCGGCGCGCTCACACCGGCCCGGCGTACTCGCCGCGGGCCGGGTAGTTCTTGTCGAGCGCGAAGTCCAGGGCCGCCAGCAGTTCGTCGAAGTGCGGGCGTGCAAAAGGCATGGTCTGCACCGCGCCGTAGTACAGCGTGCCATCGGGCCGCACGATGAAGACCCCGGGCTCGCTGAACAGCGCCGGCTCTTCGATGCCGATGGACGTGGTGCCGTGCGAAGTGCTGATGTACAGGCCCCAGGTCCGCGCCTGGGCCAGGCTGAGGTCGTAGCCCACGCGCAAGGCGGGGGCGCGCAGCTTGTCGGCGATGGCCTGCGCCCGGTCGCGTACGTCGCTGGAAATCGCGATCACCTTCACGCCGCGTTGGTCGAACTCAGCTTGCAGCCGGCCGAGTTCCAGCAGGTACTTCAGGCAGATCGGGCAATGCAGGCCACGGTAGAAGACCACGAGCGTGAAGTTCGACGCTGCGTCTTCGCTGAGCGTAAAAGGGCCATGGTCCAGCGTCGGCACGCTCAGTGCCGGGACGGCCTGGCGCGGCATCAGGGCGGCAGGGGTGGACGGCGACGTGGGGGAGGTGGTCTGTGTGCTCATGCTCTTTCTCGAAAGTCGGTCGACGGGTTCACTGTAGCGGTGCAATTGAGATGATTGGCAGCTTATCGTCTCCGAAGCAAAGCCTTTCATCTCATGACGGATCGGCTGTCTGCTCTGCTTCAGCGCTTCGAACTGCGAGCCCGCGTCTTCCACAGTGGGGCCCTGTGCGGCGTGGCCCAATTCGACGAGGGCGCTGGCGTCGGCCATCTTCACCTGCTGCGACGCGGGCCACTGCGCGTGACGAGTCCTTCGGGGCAGCGCAGCATGGTCCGCGAGCCCTGAACGCGCGCTGAACGGGGTCTGGCCGTATTTTGGAAACTGCGCAGCCAAGCACACGCTCGCGCTTGTTCATCCGCGGCCCGGCACTGCAGAACGCCCCGCCCGGCAAGGGGCACTGCCGGCAGCGTCGGCATGGCAGCTTCCTTTCTCCTACAGTTTCCGTTCCTTCAACCGGCTGCTCCGAATCGATCATGAAATCCCTACTGGCTGGCGCTCTCGCACTTGTCGCACTTGTTCTTTCTGGCTGCGCCAGCATGGCGCCGAAGAGCCCCACCGCGTCGATCCTGGTCGACCTCGACCCCGCCAGCGTCGAACGCACGGTGATCGTCGAGAGCATCACCGCCGACCGCAGCGGCATGCTCTACGTGGCCGACCGGGTGACCGGGAACATCCTGCGCGTCGACCCCAAGGCGCCGGCCCCGGTGGTGGTCGCCCGCGTCGAGTCGCGCGAAGTCCAGGGCCGGCGTGTCAACGCCGACCCTTCGGGCTTGGCCTTCGATGCGCAGGGTGACCTGTTTATCGCCAGTGGCCCGTTCGCCGAGGTGGTGCGCGTGCGCGCTGCCGATCTGAACCCGGCCAAGCCCGGCAGGGCACAGCCCTGGGCCACCGGCACGCCCGGAGCCAACGGCGTCGCCTTCGACCGCCAGGGCAACCTGTTCGTTTCAGGCGGCGCCAGCGGCGTCGTCTTCCGCATCGCTGCCAGCGGCGGGGTCGCGCAGCCGGCCGTGCAGGTCGAGAAGTTCGTGCGCACCCTGCCAGACGGCAAGACCCAGCAGCAGATCGTGGCCAACGGCCTGGCGTTCGACGCCCAGGGCGTGCTGCATATCGCCGACCCCGCGCGTGGCGCGCTGTGGAAGGTGCCCATCGGTGCCGACGGCAAGGGGGCGGCGCCGGCGTTGCTGGCGCAGAACGTGTTGCTCGAAGGCGCCGATGGCATGGCCTTCGACCGTGCGGGCCGGCTGTGGGTGACGTCGAACGAGATCAACGCGGTGGTGGCGGTAACGCCCGCCGGCGCCGTGCAGCCGATGGCTCGCAACACCAGCGCCGGGCCGCTGGAATTCCCTTCGGCGATCGCCTTCGTGGGCGACCGCGGCTATGTGTCGAACTTCGACGTGCCGAGGCGCGACAACCTCGACGCCAGCGGCACGACCGCGCGTGAAGGTGTGGGCGCGTCGATCGCGGTGATCACGCCGTAACGGGAAAGCCACACTGGCCTTGCCGGTCGGTGCGGTCCGCCGCGCGGCCGACATCGGCTCAGGCAGCACCCTTGGTCGCGGCACAGAAGGTGGTGGCGTGCTGCTGCATCTGGCCGTACAGCGTGGTCTGCCCGGGGCGATGGTGCTCGTCGTGCATCGGGGCACCATCCCGCTAGGATTCGGCGCATGAGCTCATCCTCACCCTTTCCGCACCTGCTGCAGCCGCTGGACCTTGGTTTCACCACGCTGAAGAACCGTGTGCTGATGGGCAGCATGCACACCGGCTTGGAAGACGGGCGCAAGAACTTCCCGCGCATGGCCGCGTACTTTGCCGAGCGAGCCCGCGGCGGTGTGGGCTTGATCGTCAGCGGCGGGTTTGCGCCCAACATCGAAGGCTGGGCCAAGCCCTTTGCCGGCACGCTGTCGACGTCCGGCGCCGCGGCGCGCCACCGCCCGGTCACCGACGCCGTGCATGCCGAAGGCGGAAAGATTGCCCTGCAGATCCTGCACACCGGGCGCTACGGCTACAGCCCGTTCTGCGTGGCGCCCAGTCGGCTGAAAAGCCCGATCTCGCCCTTCACGCCTCGGGCCCTGGGTGCCAGCGGCATCGAACGCCAGATCCGGGCCTTCGTGCGTTGCGCCAAGCTGGCCCGCGAAGCCGGTTACGACGGCGTCGAGGTGATGGGCAGCGAGGGCTACTTCATCAACCAGTTCCTGGTCACCCACACCAACCAGCGCGACGACGAATGGGGCGGCAGCTATGCCAACCGCATGCGGCTGGCGGTGGAGGTGGTGCGCCGCATCCGGGAAGCCGTGGGGTCGGACTTCATCCTCATCTACCGCATCAGCCTGATCGACCTCATCCCCGACGGCAGTTCGTGGCCCGAGGTGCTGCAACTGGCGCGCGCCATCAGCGCCGCCGGTGCCACCCTACTGAACACCGGCATCGGCTGGCACGAGGCGCGGGTGCCCACCATCGCCACCAGCGTTCCGCGCGGCGCCTTCACCTGGCTCAGCAAGAAGCTGCGCGACACCCTGCGTGCAGAAGGTATTCACACCCCCGTCATCACCAGCAACCGGATCAACACACCCGAAGTGGCCGAAGAGCTGCTGTCGCGCGGCGACGCCGACATGGTGAGCATGGCGCGCCCCTTCCTGGCCGACCCCGACTTCGTGAACAAGGCCGCCCAGGGTCGCAGCGATGAGATCAACACCTGCATCGCCTGCAACCAGGCCTGCCTGGACCACGCCTTCAGCAACCGCATGAGCAGTTGCCTGGTCAATCCGCGGGCCTGCTTCGAAACCGATCTGGTGATACGCGTCGCCCCGGCCGCGCAGCGCCTGGCCGTGGTGGGTGCCGGACCCGCGGGCCTGGCCGCTGCAACCACCTTGGCCGAACGTGGCCATGAGGTGCACCTGTACGACGCCGCGCCTGGCATCGGAGGCCAGTTCAACATGGCCAAGCGCATTCCGGGCAAGGAGGAATTCGCGGAGACGCTGCGCTATTTCGCGCGCCGCATCGAAGTCACGGGCGTGAAGCTGCACCTGGGCACGCGGGTGGACGTGGGCCTGCTCCAGGCCCTGGCCTTCGAACAGGTGATCCTGGCGACCGGCGTTTTGCCCCGCGACCCGCGCATCCCCGGGCAGGACCACCCCAAGGTGCTGAGCTACGTCGACGTGCTGTCGCACCGCAAACCGGTGGGCCTGCGGGTGGCGGTGGTCGGCGCGGGAGGTATCGGCTTCGACGTGGCCGAGTACCTGGCGCATGGCACCGATTTGGGCCACCCTTCGACCACCACCGATCTGCAGGCCTGGCTGCGCGAATGGGGCGTGGCC
>JAABPT010000086.1 GCA_011391855.1 Burkholderiales bacterium | reverse complement strand
TGGCCGGACTCGATCTTGGCCAGGTCGAGCACCTGGTTGACCAGGCGGCTCAGGCGCTCGGTCTCGGCCACCACGATGCCCAGGAACTGCTGGCGCTGCGCCACGTCCATCTGCGGGTCGTCGGCCATCAGCTCGGCCAAGGCGCGGATACTGGTCAGCGGCGTACGCAGCTCGTGTGTGACGCTGCTCATGAAGTCGTCCTTCAGCCGGTCCAGGCTCTTGAGCTGCTCGTTCGCGGCGCGCAGTTCGGCGGTGGCGCGGCGCAGCGACGCCGACTGCTCTTCCAGCGCGCGCGAATAGGCGCGCAACTGCGTCGCCTCGTCCAGGATGCGCATCACGTCGTCCAGCGCGAGCGGCTCCTCCTGCACCACCGAGGCCACCATCACGCGCGCCGAAGCGCTGCCGATGGCGCCGGCCAGCTGCGTTTCCACGAACTGCACCAGTTGCGCGTCGGCGCGGATGTCGGCCACGCGCGCGGCGCCGGCACGTTGCGCATATTCCTCGAAGAGCTGCTGCGCGCGCGTCTCGCCGAGGAAGCGCCCCGCCAGCGGCAGCAGGTCGGCCACCGCGGCGCGGCCGCGCCAGAAGGCCGGTCCCGTCTGCACGGCGTCGCTCACGTCCACGAACAGCGCCGCCTGGCTGGCCTCGCGTGCCGAAGGCGCGCGCCACAGCGAGACGCCCACGTAGGCGCCCACGTTGGCCAGCAGGCTCCAGAACAGCGAATGCGTCAGGTTGTCCAGCCCGTGCAGGCCGAACAGCGCTTCGGGCCGCAGCAGTTCCAGCCCGAAGATGCCCTGCAGGAGGAAGGCATCGGGCAGCCAGCCCGACTTGGCGATGGAAGGCAGCATCAGCGTGTAGGCCCAGAGCACGAAACCCGCCGCCAGCCCGGCCAGGGCGCCGCGCTGCGTGCCGCCCTTCCAGTACATGCCGCCTAAAGCCGCCGGTGCGAACTGCGCGACCGCGGCGAAGCTGATGAGGCCGATGCTGACCAGCGCATAGGCCTCGCCCGCCAGGTGGAAATAGGCGTAGCCCAGCAGCAGCACGCCCAGGATGGCGCCGCGCCGCACGCCCAGCAGCACGCCGGTGAGGTCGCCGCGCCCACCCAGGTGCAGGCGGCCGATGCGCAGCAGCACCGGCATCACGAGGTCGTTGCAGACCATGGTGGAAACGGCAATCGCCTCCACGATGATCATGCCGGTGGCCGCCGAAAGCCCGCCGATGAAGGCTGCCAGCGCCAGCGTCTGCGCGCCCTGCGCCAGCGGCAGCGAAATGACGAAGGCGTCGGCATTGGCGCTGCCGGCGCCGAAATGCAGCAGCCCGCCGAAGGCGATGGGCAGTACGAACAGGTTGATGAGCAGCAGGTACAGCGGAAAGACCCAGGCCGCGCGCTTGAGGTGGCGCTCGTCGACGTTTTCCACCACGATGACCTGGAACTGCCGCGGCAGGAAGATCACTGAAAGCATCGACAGGATGGTGAGCGCAAACCACTGCTCGTAGGCGAAGGTCTGGCCCTGGCCCAGCGTGAGCAGTGCCTTGAGTTCGGGCACCGCGTCCACGCGCGCGAACAGGTCGGCCAGGCCGCCGAACATGCCCCAGGTGACGAAGGCGCCCACGGCCATGAAGGCCAGCAGCTTGACCACCGATTCGAATGCGATGGCCGCCACCATGCCTTCATGGCGCTCGGTGCTGTCCAGGTGCCGGGTGCCGAACATCATGGTGAAGCCGGCCAGCAGCAGTGCGGCGTAGAAGGTGCTGTCCTGCCACCACGCGGCCTGCGCCGCAACGGCGGTGCCGGGGGCGGTGGTCATCAGCGCATAGCCGGTGGCGATGGCTTTGAGCTGCAGCGCGATATACGGCACGATGCCCACCACCGTGATCAGCGTCACCAGACCGGCCAGCAGCGGGCTCTTGCCATAGCGGCTGGCCACGAAGTCGGCAATGGACGTGATGCGGTAGCGGCGCGCGATGCGGATCATCTTGCGCAGCACGGTCCAGGCCAGCACCATGGCCAGCGTGGGGCCCAGGTAGATGGGCAGGAACCACACGCCCGAGGCCGCGGCGCGGCCGACGCTGCCGAAATAGGTCCACGCCGTGCAGTACACGGCCATGGAAAGCGCATAGGCCCACGCATTGCCGACGATGCTGCGCCCCTGCGCCGCCCGCCGGTCGCCCCAGGCCGCGACCGCGAACAGCAGCAGCAGGTAGGCCAGCGAGGTGCCGATGACGAGCGTGGGGCTCAGCATCGCCGCGCCACCGTCAATCGGAAATGCTTTCGCTGATGACGCCCAGCACGGCAATCAGCAGCGCCCAGACGAGAAACAACGCGGCCGGGAACAGCGGCAGGCCCAGCAGCGTGGTGTCCACGTCCCACAGCGCCAGCAACGGAAAATTGAAGCCCAGCAGCCCGGCGGCGAAGAGCGCCAGCAGGCGTTGCTGGCCCAGGCGTTGTTTCATCGGGCCGCTCCCTTGCTCAGCGTCTTGTGGGCATGGCGGCTGATGATGAAGTCGGCGAAGAATTTGCACCAGATGGTGGTACCCGCAGCGGCGCTCCAGGTGGCGTAGGGCACTGCGGCCACGACCACCAGCCCGATGATGCCCACCGCCACCGCGCCGGCCACCAGGTTGGCGATGCCGGTGTGCGGCGCCCAGCGTTCGGCGTCGGGAGGCGGTTCACCGCGGCGCAACGCCACCTCGGAGAAGTCGCGCTTGAACAGGATGCGCCAGGCCCGCCGCAGCCAGAAGAAGGCCAGCGGAAACAGGGCCAGGAACAGGATCCAGGTCAGTGCGATGCTGAAGTCGAAAACCATGCACGGCTCCGGATGAAAAAGGGCCCTGCCGGCAGCACCGGCAAGGCCCGATTGTGGCCACAACCCCGGCGCACCCCGGCGCGGCCGGGGTGTGCCGCGTGGCGTGTCAGTGCGCGCCGTCCACGGCCTTGGAACCGCGCGGAATGCGCACGGCCTCGACCATGTGCTGGATATGCTCCGGCGGCTCCTTGGTCACCTTGTCCACCGCGAAAGCAACCGCGAAGTTGACCAGCGCACCGATGGCACCGAAGGCCTCGGGCGTGATGCCGAAGAAGCTGTTGGCGCCGCCGATCATCGGCAGGAAGTCGGTGCCCTTGATGAAGAAGATGCCCTTGTGCGCGAAGACGTAGAACAAGGTCACGGCCAGGCCCGCCAGCATGCCGGCGATGGCGCCTTCCTTGTTCATCTTCTTGCTGAAGATGCCCATCATGATGGCCGGGAACAGCGAGCTGGCGGCAATGCCGAAGGCCAGCGCCACCGTACCGGCCGCGAAGCCGGGAGGATTCAAGCCCAGCCAGCCCGAGATCACGATCGCGACCGCCATCGAAATCTTGCCCGCCATCAGCTCGCCCTTCTCGCTGATATTCGGCGCGAAGACACCCTTGACCAGGTCATGCGACACGGCCGACGAGATGGCCATCAACAGGCCCGCCGCCGTGGACAGCGCCGCGGCCAGGCCGCCTGCCGCCACCAGCGCGATCACCCAGTTGGGCAACAACGCGATCTCGGGGTTGGCCAGCACGATGATGTCGGCGTTGACCGTCAGCTCGTTGCCCTTCCAGCCCGCGGCCGCGGCCTTGGCCTTGGCAGCCTCGTTCTTCGTGGCGTCGTTGTAATACTGGATGCGGCCGTCGCCGTTCTTGTCCTCGAACTTCAGCAGGCCGGTCTTTTCCCAGCGCTTCATCCAGTCGGGACGCTGCTCGTTGACGATGCTGGACTCGGTGGCGTACAGGTCACCGCCCTTGGCCACGGCCGTATTCACCGTGCCGTGCAGGTTGAGCTTGGCCATTGCCGCCACTGCGGGGGCCGTGGTGTAGAGGATGGCGATGAACACCAGCGCCCAGCCGGCCGACGAACGCGCTGCGGCGACCGAAGGCACGGTGAAGAATCGCATGATCACGTGCGGCAGACCGGCGGTGCCGATCATCAGGCTCATCGTGTACACGAACATGTTCAGCGTGCTGCCCGCCGTGGTGGTGGTGTACTGGCCGAAGCCGAGATCGGTGACCACCTGGTCCAGGCGCGCCAGCAACGACACGTCGGTGCCGGCCATGTTGGAGCCCAGGCCCAGTTGCGGCAGCGGCATGCCGGTGAGCTGCAGCGAAATGAAGATCGCCGGAATCGTGTAGGCCAGGATCAGCACGATGTACTGCGCCACCTGGGTGTAGGTGATGCCCTTCATGCCGCCGAACACCGCGTACAGGAACACGATGCCCATGCCGACGTAGATGCCGACCTCGCTGCTCACGCCCAGGAAGCGCGAGAAGGCCACGCCCACACCCGTCATCTGGCCGATGATGTAGGTGATGGAAGCGGTGAGCAGGCAGATCACGGCCACCGTGGAAGCCGACTTCGAATAGAAGCGGTCGCCGATGAACTGCGGCACCGTGAACTTGCCGAACTTGCGCAGGTACGGCGCCAGCAGCATGGCCAGCAGCACGTAGCCGCCGGTCCAGCCCATGAGGAACAGGCCGCCGCCGTAGCCCATATTGGCGATCAGGCCGGCCATGGAAATGAACGACGCGGCGCTCATCCAGTCGGCCGCGGTGGCCATGCCGTTCATGACCGGGTGGACGTTGCCGCCGGCCGCGTAGAACTCGCTCGTGGAGCCGGCACGCGCCCAGATGGCGATGCCGATGTAGAGCGCGAAGCTCAGGCCGACGACGAGGTAGATGGTGGTTTGGAGTTCCATGGTCGATCAGTCCTCGTGCACGTCGAATTCGCGATCGATATCGCCCATCTTCTTGCCGTAGTAGAAGATAAGCACGATGAAGATGTACATCGAGCCCTGGTGCGCGAACCAGAACCCAAGCGGGTAGCCGCCGAGCTTGATGCCGTTGAGCAAATCGGCGAACAGGATGCCGGCGCCGAAAGAGACCAGGAACCAGACGATCAATATCTTGGTCAATAGGCCCAGCGTGGCTTTCCAGTAGCCGCTACTGTCATGTTGCATGGATGTCCCCTCCAGTGGAAAACTCGAACACGCTGCACGGTAATGGGCAACGCTGCGGCGGACTATCAGCAAAACCTCTGACCGTTCACTTACGCGGAGACAACATGAGCTGACAACTTCATCGTTAACCCGCGTGCTGCATTTCGGTATGCGAAATCAACGTGGTGCCGCGGGTAAGCCCCGAGTCCACGGGCCAGCACACCGCTCGCGTCGCGGCTGGGGCGGTTCAGCGCCTCACCACGCCGGGCGGCGCGACTGCGGCGGCATCCCAGCCCGCTCCGGCAAACCAGGCGCCGCCGAGCAGCGCGTCGCGCAGCATCGGCAGCGCGTCCAGGCCCCAGAAATGGCGGTCACCCAGCACGAAGGTCGGCACGCCGAAGATGCCACCCTGCACGGCCTCGTCGGTGAGGCGGCGCAACCCGGCCTTGACCTCTTCGCCCGCCGGGTCGTGCCGTGGCGTCAGTCGGTTCGCCAACTCGGCCAGGCGCTGCGCATCGTTGGGATCGTGCCCACCCACCCAGGCGTGGCGGAAGACGGCCTCGACGATGCGCCGGTTGGGCCCGCAAGCCAGCGCCAGGCGCAGCAGTGCCAGGGGGTTGAAGGGGTGCACGGCCGGCGTATCCAGGGTGATGCCGTGCTGCTGCGCCAACCAGTGCACGTGGCGAAAAGTCCAGGCGCGCTTGGGTTCGATCTCGGCCGGACCCTTCTGCCCCCAGTGCTGCAGCAGGCCGGCGAACAGCACCGGCCGGTAGTCGACCTCGTAGCTGCAGCCCTGCAGCACCTGCGGCAGGCGCTCGAAGGCCAGGTAAGCGTAGGGTGAGACGACGTCGAAGTGGAAGACGATGCGCTGCATGCGTGCCTCTGGGCTCTGGGCGATTCAGACGGGTCCGCTGCGGCCGGGGGTCGACGCGGCCGCGCCACTCTGTGGCAGCGCAGCGCGGCGCTGCTCCAGGTCCCGCCAGACCTGGCGCTTGTCGTCGTCGCAGAGCGCCGACCACAGCGCGATTTCGTCCAGCGTGCGCAGGCAGCCCACGCACCAGCCGGTGGCCGCGTCCATGCGGCAGACGTCGATGCAGGGCGAAGGCACGGGCTGCGTCATGCGGCGGCCTGCAAATCGACCACCACGTCGGCCAGCGGGGCCGCCGTCAGCGCCACCAGTTCGGTGGGTGTGAGCTTGAACACGCCGTTGGGATGGCCCGCGGCAGCCCAGATCTCGTCGAAGCGGAAGAGTTCGCGGTCGATCAGCGTCACAGGTGGCTTGGCATGCGCCAGCGGGGCCACGCCGCCAATGGAAAAACCGGTTTGCTCCTTCACGAATCCGGCATCGGCGCGGCCGAGCGGGCCGGTGAGCGCCGCCACGCGCCTTTCGTCCACACGGCGGTCGCCCGAGGTCACCACCAGCACCGCGGCGCCGTCGCTCTGGCGCCGAAAGATCACGCTCTTGGCGATCTGGCCCACGGCCACGCCCAGCGCGTCGGCCGCCTGCTGCGAAGTGC
>JAABPT010000085.1 GCA_011391855.1 Burkholderiales bacterium | reverse complement strand
GAGGCTGACGATGCCGTGCAGGCCTGCCGGATCGTCGAGCGCCATGCGCACGGCGATGGCGGCACCGGCCGAGTGACCCACCAGCCAGTGCGGCGCGGCGCCGACGGCCGCCAGCAAGGCCTGCACGCCGTGCGCCATGCCGGGCAGGGTGGCGCCGTCACCGTGCGCGCCGCGGCCGGCCGGGCCGCTGAATCCATGGCCCGGCAGGTCGACGGCGATCACCCCGGCCTGCCGCGCCAGCAGCGGCGCCAGTTCGCGCCACGAGTGGGTGGAAGCGCCGGTGCCGTGCAGCAGCAGCAGCGTCGGCGCGTGGGCCGCCGGCGCGGACCACTGTTGCACATGCCAGCGCTGGCCGGCGGCGGTGACGAAGCGGCTGCGCTCGTGGTGCGGCCAGCTCGGGCCTTCGCGTTGCCAGTCCACGGGGGCGCCTTGCCGTCAGCCGGCCTGCCGCGGCAGTGCCTGCACGACCGCCGACAACTCGGCGGCGCCGGCATGCGGCAGCGCGCGGTACATGGCGTCCATCTCGCGCGCCAGCCGCAGCGCCGCAGCGGCGGGTTGCGGCGACGTGTCGACGACCAGCGCGGTGAGCCGCAGGGCACGCAACTGGCGCGCGGCGAGCAGCGCGTCGGCCTCGGCATGGGCGCGCCCCGGTTCGCCGTCGCGCGCGATATTGGCGCGGCCGTCGGTGAGCAGCACGATCACCGGCGACGCGCCGCTGCGACGCACCTGTTCGGCCAGGCGGCACGCAGTCTCCAGCCCCGCCGCCAGCGGCGTGCCACCGCCGCCGGGCAGCGCGGCCAGGCTGCGCTTGGCGCGCACCAGCGAACGCGTGGGTGGCAGCAGTACCTCGGCGCTGCGTCCGCGAAAGGAGACCACCGCCACCTGGTCGCGGCGCACGTAGCAGTCGGCCAGCAGCAGGTTGACGGCACCCTTGGCCTCGGCCAGGCGGTGCAGCGCCGAAGAGCCCGAGGCGTCGATGACGAAGATGGTGGCCGTGCCCGCGCGCTGCTGCAGGCGCGACACGCGCAGGTCGTCGGCCTGCACGTGGATGCTTGCGTGCTGGTACTGGTGCTGGTGCTGGTGCTGGTGCTTGGCCGTGGCGCGGCGCAGCTTCTGCCACGGTGCGGCGGCGCGCAGCGTGTCGATGAGGTCCAGCCGCGCGCCGCCGCGCGGTTCGCCCGGGCGCGACCCGACCGGGCGGCCGAAACGCGGCGACGCCGACAACGCGCCCACGCGCCCCGGCGCCCGCGCGCGTTCGCCGCCGGGCAGCGAAGCCAGCAGGCCGGCGGGCAGGCTGGCCAGCGTGGCGGCCACGAGGCGGTCTTCCAGGGCGCGGGTTTCCTCGTCGCGGCTCTTGTCGCGGCCGGGCTCTTCGTTGTCGTCGGGTGGCGGCGCGGGCGGGGGCGGTTCTTCCGGCGCCGGTTCGGGACTGTCGGAGGGCGGCAGCAGGGTGGCCCGCGGCGCCAGCACCAGCCGCGCCGCCATCAGCGCGTCGTCTTCCTGCACCTCGTCGTGACCGCCCAGCGCCGCGATGGCACACGCCGCGCGCAAGGCCAGCACGCTGGCGCGCAGCGAGGCCACGCCCAGGCGCAGCGCGATGCCGCACAGCGCCTGCGTCATCTCGTCACCCAGCGTCACGGCGGGCCAGCGCCGACGCGCCGCGGCGATCTCTTCGGCGCTGGCCGCGGCGTCGCCGCATTGGCGCAGCGAAAGTTGCGACAGGTTCACGTGGAAGGCCAGCCGGTCGGACAGCGCGCCGGGCAGCGGCGCGTCTTCGGCCGTGCCTTCGTCGAAGGCCACCACGCCGATGCGGCAGGGCCAGCGTTGGCTGCTGCCGTCGCGCTCGAAGCCGACCTCGCCCTGGTCCAGCGCCGAGGCCAGCCGCGCCGCGGTGCCCACCGGCAGCCGCTCGGCCATCGGCACCAGCACGATGCCGCCGTGGCTTTCGGCCAGCAGCCCGCGCTGCGCCACCGGGCGGCCGAGCTGCAACGTGGCGGTGAGGTCCAGGCCGCCGAGCAGGCGTTCGTCGGCAATGCGCGCCGGCATGCGGCGCAAGGGTTCGCCGGATGGCAGCAGCGAGCGCAGTTGCTGCGTCCAGAGGTCGCGCACGGGGCCGGCGGCGGCGCGCACGACCACGCCGCCCAGACCCGGCGCGTCCACCGCGCACAGGGCGGCGGCCCAGGCGGCGTCGACCCACGCCGGGTCGGGGTCGGCGTTGGCCGCGCCCAGTGTGTCCAGCCTGTCTGCGGCGCCCGTGTCCCGCGGCGTCCTCGGCGGGTTCGGGGCTGATGCTGCGCCCGCTGGCCTCACGCCGCGAACACTTCGGCCAGCACGCGGTCGACGCGCGCCCCGGCGTCGGTATCGTCCAGCGGGTCGCGGCGCAGGCGGTGGCGCAAAGACGGCTTGGCCACACGCTGCAAGTGGCTGCTGGCCACGGTGTCGTCGCCGTCCAGCGCCGCCAGGGCACGCGCCGCGCGCATCAGCGTGAGTTCGCCGCGCAGGCCGTCGGTGCCCAGGCCGATGCACAGCTCGGCCGCGCGTTCGAGCACGGCGTCGGGCACCACCACGCCGTCGAGCCGCTTGCGCGCACTCACGATGCGGCGGCGGGTGCGTTCGTCGTCGGCCTGCCAGCGCTCCAGGAAGGCTTCGGGGTCGCGTTCGAACGCGTCGCGCCGGCGCACCACTTCCACGCGCGCGGCCAGTTCGGTGGGCGTGCGCACTTCCACGGCCAGGCCGAAGCGGTCCAGCAGTTGTGGGCGCAGTTCGCCTTCTTCGGGGTTGCCGCTGCCCACCAGCACGAAGCGCGCCGGGTGGCGCACGCTCAGGCCTTCGCGCTCGACCACGTTCTCGCCCGACGCGGCCACGTCGATCAGCAGGTCGACCAGGTGGTCTTCCAGCAGGTTGACCTCGTCGATATAGAGGAAGCCGCGGTGGGCGCGCGCCAGCAGCCCGGGCTCGAAGGCCTTCACGCCCTGCGTCAGCGCGCGCTCCAGGTCGAGCGCGCCGACGACGCGGTCTTCGGTGGCGCCCAGCGGCAGGTCGACCACCGGCACCGGCGCCAGCCGCGTCTTGGGGCGGCCGCCGGCCTTGAGCGTGGCGCACTCGGCGCAGTGACTGCCCTTGTCGGCGGGGTCGCAGCCGTAGCGGCAGGCGGCCACCACCTTCATCGGCGGCAACAGCGCGGCCAGCGCGCGCACCGCGGTGGACTTGCCGGTGCCGCGGTCGCCGAAGACGAGCACGCCGCCGATGCGCGGCTCCACGGCAGCGATCAGGATCGCCAGCTTCATTTCGTCCTGGCCGACGATGGCTGAAAAGGGGAAGACGTAGGCCATGCAGTGGTGTGGTTAGGGTGCGCGTTCTTCCGCGGCGTGCCTGCGCGCGCGGCGCACCGCCAGGATGGCCAGCAAGGCCAGCGCCGGCACGGCCACGCCCACCAGCAGGTCGGGTTCGAGCTTCAGCCCGCCGGCTTTCAGGCCCTTGGTCACGTAGCCCACCAGGCCGGCCAGGTAGTAGACGATCGCCGCCACCGACAGCCCTTCCACCGTCTGCTGCAGCCGCAACTGCAGCTTGGCACGGCGGTTCATCGAGCTCAGCAGCGCCTGGTTCTGGCGCTCGCGGGCGATGTCCACGCGTGTGGACAGCAGGCTGCTCGCGCGCGCCACGCGTTCGGACAGGTCCACCAGCCGCTGCGACGCCGTATTGCAGGTGGCCACCGCGGGGGTGAAACGGCGCGACATGAATTCCTCGATCGTCTGCACGCCCGACAGCCGCGTTTCGCGCAGCTCGGCGATGCGCCGCATCACCAGTTCGTAATAGGCCCTGCAGGCACCGAAGCGGAACAGGCTGGCGGCGATGCCGCTCTCGATCTCGGCGGCCAGCCGCGTGAGTTCGTGCAGCAGTTGTTCGTCGTCGCCACTGCCCAGCGCGATGCCGTCGGTGAGCGTGGCCAGTTCGCGTTCGATGGCCAGCATGCGCGGCGTCTGCCGTCGCGCGATGGGCAAGGCCAGCAGCGCCAGCATGCGGTAGGCCTCGACCTCGGTCAGGCGCTGCAGCGTGCGTCCGGCCTGGCCTTGCGTGAGCTGGCGGTCGAAAACGAGAAAGCGCGAAAAGCCGTCGTCGTGGATGCGGAAATCGGTGTAGACCGAGGCCGCACCCTCGGCGATGCGCGACCCGGCCACCATGTGGCCGCCAAAGTGCGCGGCCAGCTCGGTGACGTCCTGCGGCTCGGCGGCGCCGTGCAGGAAATCGACGTGCACCGCGGCCACCGTGGGGCCGGGGATGCCGGCCAGCCAGCCCCCCGGCAGCAGCGCCGCGGCCGACTCGGTGAAGGGCCGCGCCGCGGCGCCGGCCACGATGCAGAGGTATCCCGAGAACTCGCCGTGCCGTTCCCACTTCAACCGCACGGCGCCGATGTCGCAGCGGAAATGCGTCGCGTCGGCGGCCGGCGGGATGACGCCGTGGCGCTGGCACAGCGCGGCCAGGTGGGTTTGCTCGCGCGCGCGGTGGTCGGCGTCGATCTGCACCGCCACGTAGCTGGCACGCGCCGGCGTGGCCACCGGCTCCGGCGGCCGCGCATGCACCTCTTCGGCCAGGGTCAGCCGTTCGGGGTGGTTGGGGGGGAACATCGGCATCTCTGAATCCGGGTTCGTGCAGTGTCCACGCCCGCGTTGGCGTGCAGTATGTCATTGAAACGTGACGCCACCGACTGTCAAGACTAGCCATGTCACGCCGAACCGGCACCCGCTTCCGGGCGGCGCCGGTAGGTGGCGAAACGATAAGGCACGCCGGCCGCGGTGACGGCAGCGATGTTCGCCGTGCGCTCGAACAGCGCGCGGTCCCAGGCCGGGAAGAAGGCGTCGCCGTCCAGGTCGGCGTCGATCTCGGTCAGCACCAGCGTGTGTGCCAGCGGCAGCGCCTGCGCATAGAGCTGGGCGCCACCGATGACGAAAGCGCGCGGCGCGTCGGCCACCCGCGCCAGCGCCGTTGCCAGGTCGGGCGCGAGCTCGGCTCCTTCGGGGCACAGCCCGGCATTGCGGCTGACGACCACGTTGCGCCGCCCGGGCAGCGGCCGGAAGCGCGCCGGCAGCGAGTCCCAGGTCTTGCGGCCCATGATCACCGGGCAGCCCAGCGTGATTTCGCGGAAGTGGCGCTGGTCGGCCGGCTCGTTGAACAGCAGCGCATTGCCGCGCCCGATGGCGCCGTTGCGCGCCACGGCGGCGATGATCACGATCTCAGTAGGGGGGGTCATGGGGGTGCGATGCGGCAGAACGTGCGCAGGTGCGCGAGTATGGGGTGGGCGTGTGGCTACCGACCCCGTGCCGACGTTCAGTCGTTTCAGAAGCTGACATCCACGGCGTGCCAGCGCCAAGGCCTGGCTTCGAAGGCCTCTGTCACCTCGCCGGCAGCGAGTTGACCTGCCGTACCGCCTCGGGGATGCGCTGCGCACTTCGCGCCGTCGTCGACCACAGTCGAGCGCTCATCGTCCAGGTTTGATGGCACCCCAGCCCCATTGGTCCATCAGACGCTGGTCGCGCGCGATTTCCGCTTCGATCGAGTCCTTCGGCAGTTGCTTGAGGCAATCCTCCAGCGTCTGGGGGTCCGGCTTCTCGGCCGGCTTGGCCTGGACCGGCACGCGCGCTGACTTGCCATCCCAGGCGAACGGATTGCTGAACACTGGCGCATCGGGCAGACAGTCGTCCTTGTAGAGTGGCGGGCCGTCCGATGCAAACGGCGTGAACGAAATGGTCTTCTCGAAGATCAAGGGCTTGCCGGTCGGGGTGGGCGGCCATTGCGGCATGCTGCCGACCGCCTGGCGGGCCAGCCGTTCGGCCACGGGCGATGTGGACCACAGCGTCTCGAGCCGGGTCAGGCTGCCGTCGGGCGCGATCTCGACCCGGAACCGGACCATGCCTTGGTCAGGACCTTCCACCGCGGTGCCCATCATGCTGCGCACCTGCTGGCCCCAGGTGTAGCGGTAGCCCTTGCTGTTCTTGAGCTTGTAAGTCGAGGCGAACGCCCATTCTTCCGCCGTTGGCGCGGGCGGCGCAGCCATCGCTGCTGGCTTGCGCGGCGCGGCCGGCTCGGCCGCCGAGGCGACTTCCGGCACCGGGATGGGCGGAGGCGGCACCGCAGGCGCCTCGGCATTGGGGGGCGGAGGCGCGGGCTCGGGCGCAGGCTTCTCGGGCTCGGGCGGCCGGATGGTCAGCACCGTGACCATCGGCTCGCGCGCCGGTGGGTCCGGCTTGTCCGTGAGCGCTCCCAGGTGCGTGAAGGCCCCGATGAACACCAGCGCATGCAGGGCCAGGGAGATGGCCATGGCGACAACGGGGCGCGCGCCAGCGTAGGGACCGGCATGGATGCGGGTAGCCACCTCCGCGCCCGCCGCTATCGGGGGCCGCGGCAAGGCCTTGCGGCCGCGCACGGGTCACCCAAGGCCAGAACACCCGAAAGACTGGGCAGGAACCTCAAGCCTTCCCCCTCGGGTTGGCTGGCACAGTGGCAATCAGCCTG
>JAABPT010000084.1 GCA_011391855.1 Burkholderiales bacterium | reverse complement strand
ATCGACTTCGAGCACAAGGTCGAGATGGGCATCCGCAACGACCGCTACAAGGCGATGGTGCCGCAGGTGGTGGCGCCACTGAAGCTGAAGGGCCGGGTTCACGCCGCCGAGGCACGCTTCCTGCGCGCCCACACCACGCGCAGGATCAAATTCACGCTGCCCGGCCCGCTGACCATCGTCGACACCGTGGCCGACCGCTGCTACGGCGACCGCAGGAAGCTGGCGTTCGCCTTTGCTGAACTGCTGAACCAGGAAGCGCTGGCGCTGCAAGCCGACGGCGTGGACGTGATCCAGTTCGACGAGCCGGCCTTCAACGTCTACATGGCCGACGCTGCCGACTGGGGCGTGGCCGCGCTGGAGCGCGCGGCGCAGGGCCTGAAGGAGCAGGGCGCGGCGAACGGCCGCCGCTGCACGACGGCGGTGCACATCTGCTATGGCTACGGCATCCAGGCCAACAACGACTGGAAGCAGACGCTGGGGCAGGAATGGCGGCAGTACGAGCAGGTGTTCCCGGCACTGGCCAGGAGTTCCATCGACCAGGTCAGCCTGGAATGCATCCACTCGCACGTGCCGCCGGAACTGATGGCGCTGCTGAAGGGCAAGGACGTGATGGTGGGCGTGATCGACGTCGCCAGCGAGCAGGTGGAGACGCCCGAGGAAGTGGCCGACACCATAGGCCGCGCGCTGCAGTTCGTGCCGCGCGAGCACTTGATTGCCTGCACCAACTGCGGCCTGGCGCCGATGAGCCGCGCCGTGGCCGAGGCCAAGCTGGCGGCGCTGGCGCAGGGCGCGGCGCTGGCCGATGAGCGCTTGGCCGGCCGGTGAAACTTTCGCGCCTGTGGCAGCCGCGCCGCGGGCTGTTCTGGGTGATGGTGGCCTTCAACGCGCTGTCGTCGCTGGGCGCCTGGGCCTTGCGAGCGCTGCCGCTGGAAGGCGTGGTCTTTGCCGCCGTGGCGGTGTTGTCGCTGTTGAATTGTGCCGGCGGGCTGTGGGCGGCTTGGCGGCTGGTGACGGAGGAACCGGCGGCGGACGGGGCCTGATCCAGCCCGTGGTCGGGACTCAGCTGCCGCAGTGCTCGAACTTTGCGCGGCGTCATCGCCGCCGCGACAATCGCTCGATGTGGTGGCTGGCCCATGGTGAGCAAGAGGTGCCCGCAGGCGTGGACTGGCTGACGCTGCGCGAACAGACGATCCTGGCTGAACTTCGCTACACCAAGCGGCGCGTCGAGTTCCTCACCCGGCGCTGGACGGCCAAGCGCGCCGTGGCCATGGTGCTGGGCCGCGGCCTCACGACGACCGCCGTGGCCGGTGTCGAGATCCGCCACCACCCGAGCGGCGCACCTTGGGTGGCCGTGGACGGGCAGCCCGCGGCAATCGATGTGTCGATCAGCGACCGCGCCGGCTGGGCCGTCTGTCTGGTCGGGCCCCCGGGCGGCGCGAGCGGGCCGCTGGGCATCGACCTGGAACTGGTCGAGCCGCGCAGCGACGCCTTCGTCGGCGACTTCTTCACCGCCGGCGAGGTGGCCGGTGTGCGCGGCCTGCCCGCCGGCGAGGCCCGCGACGAAGCCGCCAACCTGATCTGGTCGGCCAAGGAGTCGGCGTTGAAGGTGCTGAAGGTCGGCCTGCGCGCGGATACGCGCGATGTCGAGGTGGATTTCAGCCAGGAGCGCCGTGCCGATGGCTGGGCTCCGCTGGCGGTGACTGGCCGCGATGGTGCGGCCTTTCCAGGCTGGTGGCGGCGCGACGGCGTCTTCCTGCTGACCCTCACCGGCCGCCAGTTGGCGCCGCCGCCGGTGCAGTTGGAAGGCGGTGGCAATCTCGCCGAAGCGGTGCCGCTGCATTCTTGGCTGGCGCGGCCGCGGGTGTAGCGGCGCCGGCCGAGATTCAGATGCAGCGCGCCATGCCGCGCTCGAGGGCGTCCACCACATAGGGCCGCAACTCGCGCGCACGGATGATGCGGTCCACCGAACCCACGCGCAGCGCGCGCTCCACGGTGTGGATGGCGTCGAATTCGCCGGCCACCTCGCCGAGCTTCTGCGAGCGCACTCGATCCACCACTTCGGCCAGCACGCCGCGCAGGCGTGCCACGTCGGCGCCGGTGGCGTCGGCCAGCGCCTTGCGCGCGGCACGCACCTGCGCATCGGCGTCGGTGCGCTGCTTGACCTCGCGCGCAAACACCGTCGCTGCCGCCGGCGTGCCGCCGATCACCGAGGCCACCGAGCCTTCGACGGCGGCGATCTCCATCGCCGCATTCAGCGCCTTGGAAAAGACCACGAACGCACCGCCGTGATAGCGCGAGACGACGACGAAGACGATGGGCCCCTTGAAGTTGGTCACCGCGCGGCCGATCTCGGCGCCGTACTCCAGTTGGCGCCGGCGCATCGACTCGGGTGAGCCGTCGAAGCCCGACAGGTTGGCCAGCACCACCAGCGGGCGGTTGCCGCTGGTGGCGTTGATGGCGCGTGCGGTCTTGCGCGACGACTGCGGGAACAGCGTGCCGGCCGTCCACGCCGGCGGGCCGTCGGCCGGCACGAAGCCCTTGCGCGCGACCTTGTGCGACTCCAGGCCGAGCAGGCACACGGGGACGCCGCCGATGGTGGTGTCCCACACGATGGAGGTGTCGCCGTCGGCCAGGTCCTTCCAGCGCTCCAGCGGTGGGCTGTCGCAGTCGGCCACCGCGCGCATCACCGAACGCATGTCGAAGGGCTGCTTGCGTTCGGGGTTGAGCGCGCTGGAAAACAGGTCGCCGATGGTTCGGAACGGGCTCTCGGCGAGCACGGCATGCGCGCTCTGGCGCACGTCGCGGTCGGCGGGATCGCCGGTAGGGCGCCGGCGCGGGAAGCGCTCGCCGGACACCACGTAGGTCAATGCGTAGTGCCGCATCAATACGGCGCAAGCCTCAGGGAAGGACGGCGCGAAGTACTGCGCCTGGCCGTTCAGGCCCATCACGCGGTCGTAGCCGCCGATACCGAAATTGTCCTCGGCGCTGACCGCGCCCGAGAAGTCGAGCGCCTGCTTGCCGGTGAGCACCATTGCCGAAGCCGGCGTCATGACCAGGATGCCGCGCGTGTGCATCAGCATCGTCGCCTCGGCGTTCCAGTAGGGCTGGCCGCCGACGTTGATGCCGGTGACGATGATGTTGACCTCGCCGCCGGCCTGGGTGAACTCGATCAGCCGGCGCAGCGTGAGCGCGATCCAGTCCATATTCTCGGTGCCCGAGTCCATGGCGATGAGCGCGCCGCTGCACACCGCGAACCATTCCACCGGCAGGCGGTGCTCGGCCGCGTAGGCCAGCGCGGCGTTGACGCGCCGGCATTCCGGCTCGGCCAGGTTGCCCAGCCCCTGCGTCGGGTCCGACAGCAGCATCACGCGCTGCAGTCCCTCGGGCACCACCTCGGTGGGGTTGCTGATCAGGCCGACGACCAGGTGGGCGGTATTCGTGCCCGGTTCGCGCTGCACCGGCACCAATTGGTCGTCGGCGCCCAGGTCCAGTTCCTGGAAGCTGCCGGCCGGCAGCCCACAGCCCGCACCGCCGCTGGCAAAGAGCCGGGCGATCTCGTACGGGTACGGTGACCCGAAGCGCGCCGCCGTCAACAGCTTCTGCTGGTAGCGGCCGAGCGGGCGCACCGGCTCGCTGCCGGCGCGCCCCTCGGTCACGACCGTCGAGCGGCCGACGTCCTCGAGTTTCAGCACCGCGTGGCGCAGGCCGCCGGCCGCACTGGCGTCGGGGATGCGCACCTTGATCACCAGTTTCTCCAGACCGGCGCGCGCGGCCAGCGGCGCAAAGCGCCGTGCGAGGGCCTCGACATGTTCGGCGGGCAGCGTCCACGGCGCACCGACATCGAGCACCAGCCGGTTGGCCACCGGACGGTCGCGCAGCGCGTAGCGCGACAACTCGGTGCGCATCGCGGCCATCGCGAGCAGGCCGGTGCGTTCGATGCGCGGGTAGGTGATTTCGCCGGATGCCGGGTCCGTCGCGGTGTCGAGATCGCGGATCTCGGCCAACGCAAACAGCCGCCGGTCGGCGGGGTTGCCGTGCGCCACGCCGAAGAACAGCAGCACGTCTTCGGGCGCCGGCCGGCGCTCGAGCTGGAAGTTGCTCAGGCGCCAGATCTCCAGCCGCTTGGCCAGCATCGGGTGCAGGTCGCGGTACAGCGGGTTCTCGACGAACCCGCCTTCGGCCCCGCCGTTGAACGAGACGATATGCGTCGACGGCGGGGCTCCGGCCGTCACGGCCAGGTCGATGCGCTGCAGCGTGCGGCCGAAGGCGCAGGCATTCACGATCTCGCCCGCCTGCTTCGCGGTCTCGGTGATGTCCACGGCCTCGCCGTCGTGCCAGGTGGCGACGTCGACCACCGCGTCCCGGCCGGTGTCCACGCCGGCCAGATCGGCGGCCAGCGCCACCGACGCCGCCGGCAGCCCCTGCAAAGGCAGGTAGGCAACGAGCAGATGCGCCTGTTCGCCGTCGAGGCGGTAGTCGACGCCGGCGTAGGTCAACGCGCCCGCCTCGCCGAAGCGGATCTCGCCGAGCCGGCAGTTGCGGTAGTAGCGCCGGATGTGCACTTCCAGCACCAGCCGGCGCAGCGCCGGCGAAGCCGCCGTGTCGTGGCGCCAGCTCGAGAGCAGCAGCGGGCTCACCGGCTGCGGGCACCAGATCAGCCGCTCGATGCGTGCCGCGCGGTCGGCGCGGTCCGGTTGCCGTGCCAGGCAGGCCAGGTGCTCGGCCATCTCGGCGAGCAACTCGTCGGCAGCAGCCCGCATCGGCGGCTCGTCGAAGCAGTGGAAGCGCAGGTCGCGCGCCAGGTCGGCGACGGCCTGCTGGCGCCCTTGCGTGGCCGCCGTCAGGCGGTCGAGGCGGGCCTTCGTCGCGGCGCCCGCGGTGGCCTGCAGCACACGGCGATGGTCCATGCGGCGCTGCAGGATGGCGCTGACCACGGCCGTCAGTTCGTCGACGCGCGTGAACGAACGGAACAGCCGCATCAACGCCGACTCGAGCGCCGGCGTGCGCTCCAGGCTCGTGACGCCGAAACGACCCAGCGCCAGTTCGAGCCCGGCGCGGAACCCCGTCGGCAGGGCCGCCCGCACCGGGTCGAGCCACTGCAGGAAGGCCACGAAGTGCTCCTGCGTATTCTCGGTGCGCAGCGCCAGTTCGTCGGGCTCGTCCTCGGTCTTCGGCCGGTACAGCGCGCCCAGGTCGGCGTAGATGTCGAGCAGGCCGTCCTCGCAGGCCAGCAGCGCCTCGTCGGCCGGGTCGGCGATCTCGGCCATGCGGCGCTGTTCGGTCAGCAGCTTGCGCAGCCCTGCGGTCGGCAGGTCGTAGCCCAGCAGGTAGTGGCCCAGCGGCCCGTAGACACGCTGGCAGACCTTGACGCTGAAGTCGGTGGGCTCCTGCAGCCCGGACAGGTGGACGACCTCGGCCGACCGCGCCGCCATCGGCGCCGCGGCGTGCGCCGCGGGACCGGTGCGCAGGCGCAGCAGCGGCGCGCCGGCCTCGACCTGGGTGTTCACGCCGACCGCGACCGAGACCACGGTGCCGGCCATCGGCGCGCTGACGGTGGTCTCCATCTTCATCGACTCGAGCACCGCGATCGGGTCGCCCGCCGCCAGGTGCATGCCCGGCTGCGCATGCACCGCCACCACCAACGCCGGCCAGCCGGCGCGCACCACCATGCCGTCCTCGCGCTCGACCCGGTGTGCGCCGCCATCGGTTTCGATGCGCCAACCCGCACCGGTGGCCGCGACAAGCAACCGGTGCCGGCGCCCGCCGCAGCTGATGCGGCGCGCGCAGGCGTCCAGTGCATCGACGCTGATGTCGGCGCGCGTGCTGCCGTGGCGGACCGAATATTCGCGCGGGCCGACGCGGTCGACCTCCAGGGCGTAGCTCGAACCCCCATAGGCCAGCACGATGCCCGCGCCGACGGCAGCGGGCTGCTCCGGCCGGCCGCGCGCCGCCGCGGCGAAGAACGCCGCCTTGGCCAGGGCGTGGTCGGCTTCGTAGGCCTCTGCCGCGGCGGCGAGCAGCACCACCGGTTCCACGGCGGCGGGGGCCCGCCGGGCGAGCACGCCGTCCAGCCATCGGTCGTCGACCGGGCCTTCGCCGAGGTCGCTGCGTTCCAGCAGTTCCAGCAGCAGCGTGCGATTGCAGGCGCCGCCCTCGATCACCACCGCGGTGCGCTGCAGGGCGCGGCGCAGGCGCCCCAGCGCCAGGCGCCGGTCGGGGCCGCAGGCGGTGACCACGGCGAGCAAGGGATAAGCCGCGTCCACGCGGTCGCCAACGCGGCGGCTGGCGTCGATGCGCACGCCGGCGCCCACCGGGAACGACAGCAATGCGATGCGCCCAGGTGCCACCGCGCCGCCGGCATCGTCCTCCTCGGCCAGCAGCCTGGCCTCGAAGGCCACGGCCGTGGCCGCCGGTTCGGTTGCCGGCAACGCCGCGCCCTCATGGATGCGCAGGCGCCAGGCGATGATGCTGACGCCGGTGCGCTCTTCGGTGCCGGCGTGAAGCGGTGCGGCCGCGGTATCGAAGCC
>JAABPT010000083.1 GCA_011391855.1 Burkholderiales bacterium | reverse complement strand
TGCCGCGGACCGTGCGTGAAGATGAAGAAACTGCGGCCCGGGCTCACGTGCGACAGCCGCACCTTCTGCCACTGGCCGCCCAGGTGCATCTGGTAGGCGAAGCCCAGCTGCACGTGGTCGGCCAACGCCCTGCCCTGGGTGGGCTCGGGCGGCTCGCCGAGCGACGGCAGGCCAGGAATGGCCACGCCGGCTTCGGCCCCTTCGGCCCCTTCGGCTTGCGGATCGGTGCCGACCTCGATGTCGACCTGGCCGTTCCAGTCGACGGCCGATTCGTCGACGAGTCCGACGCGCTGCGCTTCGTCGGCGCTGAATGGCGGCACCTCGATCTCGTCGGTCAGCACCGGCAGCGTGGCCGCGGCGGCCTTCACGTCGGCCGAAGACGGCAGGGGCCTGTCCAGCGCGCCCTCGACCTGGCGCGCCATCAGGTTGATGTCGAGCTGGCGCCCGGCCGGGCTCTTCAGCGCCTCGGCGTGCGCCGGCATGAGCTGGCCGAAGAAGGCGCGGCGCTGCGCCTCGGGCCAGCCGATGAGGTTCATGCCCTCGTTGATCTCCTGCATGAGCTTGGGCAGCTCGGCCAGGAAGGTCTTGCGGTGCGCCGGTGTGGGCTTGGGCTGCACGCTCAGGAACAGCTCGCGCCCGGCGCGGCGCAGGCGTTGCGCCAGCGCGCCGTCGCTGCCGCCCTGCGCGGCGGCGCGCAGCAGCACCTGGCTCCAGACGCGGCTGATGAAGTCGCGCAGGAAGGCCGGCGCGGCCACGTCCTTCAGGTCGCCGGCCAGGCGCTGCGCGTACAGCTGGCGCAACCGCAGCTGGTCCTCCTTCTCCGCCAGCAGCGCCGCGGCTTCGCCCTGTGGCTGTGCGCTGTCGCTGGCCTGCTGGGCGGTGAAGTTTTCCAGCGCGGCGAGCTTCTGCTCGTAGACCTCGATCTGGTCGAAGTCGCCTTCCACCACTTCGTTCACCAGTTCGCGCACCTTGGCCAGGAAACCGCGCGCTTCTTCGTTGCCGAAATCCTCGAAGGCCGCGCCCAGCGAGGCGATACGGTTCACGAAGCGCCGCACCGGGTGGCGGCGCGAAGAGAAGAACGTGGGGTCGCCCAGCGCCGCGCGCAACACCGGCAACTGCAGCCGCGCGATCTGGCGCGCCATCTGCGGCGGCACCTTGGGGTCGGCCAGGATCTGGTCGAACAGGAAGCCGATGACGTCGATCACCATGTGGTCGAGCGTGCCGCGCGAAGCCTGGCGCAGTTCCTCGCGGTGGGCGCGGATCAGGTTGGGCAAAGGCTCGGCGCTGCCGCTTGTCCAGCCGTGATCGTCTGCGTCTCCGTACTCGGCTGCATCGGCGGGGCCGACCTGGCTGCCGCGGTCGGTGAAGGCCAGGCGGCGGATCAGCGACATCAGCGCCGGGTCGACCTGGCCGATGGGCGTGCCGCCACGGGTGCCGGGGAATCCCGATCGCGTGGACGGCCCGTAAGCGCCCCCACCCCCACCCCCGCCCCCGCCCGAACGCCGCGCGCCGGGCCCGCGCTCGGCACCGCCCTGAGCTGCCGGGCCGCGGCCCGCCGCTCCTGGCCACGGCGACCCCGGAACCTGTTCGTCCGGTGCGGAGCCCGGACTGCCGTCGTCGCGTCCAGGTGCCTCGCCGCCGCCAGCCCGCACGGGCCGGTTGCGCACCGCCAGGCCCAAGGGCTGCACACCGGCGTGGCGCAGGTCGGCCACCACGGCCGCGTAGGCGGCGGGCAGCAGGCTGCTCAGCGAACGGCTCATTTCGGCGGCCAGCACCTTGCGTATCTCGGCGCGGTCGGACACCGCCCCAATGCCGCGCATCATGGCGTGGCCGATCAGGTCGGGCCGCAGCGGGTTGCGCTCGCTGGCGCCACCGGCTTCGGCGAGCAGCGACCCGACGTAGGCGTCGAGCTCGCGCAGTTCCCATTCGCAACCGTGGGCGATCTCCATGCCGAAGCGGTCGGCCGAGATCTGCGCCTCCATCTCGCTGTCTTCGACCAGGCTCAGGGCGTCCCAGCTGGTGGGCTCGGTTGGCGCCGCGGGCACCGGCCCCTTCGCCGCGGCAGGCCCCACCTCGCGCAGCAGCCGCTCGTCGAACGCGTCGTTGAAGGTCAGCACGAACACCGCAGACTTGCGGTTGAGTTCGAACTGTGCGCCCAGCAGACCGTCGCGCTGGAAGGCGCTGGTCGAGGCCAGGGCCGCCAGGCCCAGGCTCTCGATCGTGCGTTCGGCGGCTTCGCGGGCCGCCAGCTTCAGGCGCTGGACCGCCGACTCCAGCGGCGCAGGCAGGCGATGAACGGGGTTCGGCTTCATGGGTGCGCAGGCGGCCACCGAGTATGCGGCATGCCACCCCGGGACCGGCCCGGCGAAGGCCCTGGCGGGCCTGTCGCTACTTCTTCAACGAATCGCGGATTTCGCGCAGGAGCAGCACGTCTTCGGGTGTCGGTGCCGGCGGCGCCGCGGGGGCCTCGCGCTTCAGGCGGTTCATCTGCTTGACCATCAGGAAGATGATGAGCGCCAGGATGATGAAGTTGATGGCGATGGTGATGAAGTTGCCGTAGGCCAGCACGGCGCCGGCCTTCTTCGCCTCGACCAACGGCAGACCCGCGGCCTGACCGGCCAGACCGATGTAGTACGAGGAAAAGTCCAGGCCGCCGAAGATTCGGCTCACCACGGGCATGATGAGGTCGCCGACGACCGAGTCCACGATCTTGCCGAACGCGCCACCGATGATCACGCCAACGGCGAGATCCATCACGTTGCCCTTGAGTGCGAACTCCTTGAACTCAGACCCGAAACTCATGTTGTTGACTCCGTCTTTAAGAGATATTCATGATAGTCCCGGGTTGAGGCTGTTTCTTGCCCGGGCGCCTGGTTGCAGCGACCGGCTGCCGGCAGTGGGCCGCGGGCAGGGAGCGTCTCGCGTCAGGCGGCTCGGCTAGAATCCCAGGTTGTCCCGAATCACCCCCTACCCAGAGGAAATTCATGACCGACGTTACGAGCGGGGCTGCCTTCGAACCCGGCATGGACCCGGACCGACGCAACTGGATCGTCATCGCCTGTGGCGCCGGGGCCGTGGGCGGCGCGGCGGTTGCCGTGCCCTTCATCAGCTCCTTCGCGCCCTCAGAGCGCGCACGCGCCGCAGGGGCCCCGGTGCAGGTGGACATCAGCGCCATCCAGCCGGGGGAAAAGCTCACCGTCGAATGGCGCGGCAAGCCGGTGTGGATCCTGCGCCGCACGCCCGAGCAACTGGCCACGCTGAAGACGGTGGAGCCGCAGCTGGCCGACCCCAATTCAGACCGCAAGCAGTACCCCACGCCCGACTACGCCAAGAACGCGCACCGTTCGATCAAGGAAGAGTTCTTCGTCGGCGTCGGCATCTGCTCGCATCTGGGCTGCTCGCCCAGCGACAAGCTCACTCCCGGGGCGCAGCCCTCGCTGCCAGACGACTGGGCCGGCGGCTTTTTGTGCCCCTGCCACGGCTCAACCTTCGACGTCGCCGGCCGCGTGTTCAAGAACAAGCCCGCGCCGGACAACCTGGAAGTCCCGCCGCACATGTACGTTTCCGACACCGTTCTGCTGATCGGTGAGGACAAGAAGGCCTGAGCCCAGCAACCGGCCCACCCGACATTCGCAGTACGACCGAGGTCAACATGGCTGAATTCAAGCAAGCACCTGCCGGCGCGCCGATGGCCCAGCAGCTCATGACATGGGTGGACAACCGGTTCCCGGCCACCAAGCTCTACACCGAGCACCTGTCGGAGTACTACGCGCCCAAGGCGCAGAACTTCTGGTATTTCTTCGGCTCGCTGGCACTGTTGGTGCTTGTGATGCAGATCATCACGGGCATCTTCCTGGTGATGCACTACAAGCCCGACGCGGCGCTGGCCTTCGCCTCGGTGGAATACATCATGCGCGACGTGCCCTGGGGCTGGCTCATCCGCTACATGCATTCCACCGGCGCCAGCGCGTTCTTCATCGTCGTGTACCTGCACATGTGGCGCGGCATGATCTACGGCAGCTACCAGAAGCCGCGCGAACTGATCTGGATCTTCGGCTGCGCCATCTTCCTGTGCCTGATGGCCGAGGCCTTCATGGGCTACCTGCTGCCCTGGGGCCAGATGAGCTACTGGGGCGCGCAGGTCATCATCAACCTGTTCGCGGCCATCCCGTTCATCGGTGAAGACCTCTCGCTGCTGATCCGCGGCGACTACGTGGTGGGCGACGCCACGCTCAACCGCTTCTTCAGCTTCCACGTCATTGCCGTGCCGCTGGTGCTGCTGGGCCTGGTGGTGGCGCACATCATTGCGCTGCACGAGGTGGGTTCGAACAACCCCGACGGCGTGGAGATCAAGGCCAAGAAGGACCCCAAGACCGGCATCCCTCTCGACGGCATTCCCTTCCACCCGTACTACACCATCCACGACCTCATCGGCATCAGCGTCTTCCTGCTGATCTTCAGCGCCATCATCTTCTTCGCACCCGAGATGGGCGGCTACTTCCTCGAGTACAACAACTTCATCCCGGCCGACCCGCTGCAGACACCGGCGCACATTGCACCGGTCTGGTACTTCACGCCCTACTACTCGATGCTGCGCGCCGTGACCGACCCCATGGTCAACGTCTTCGCCGCAGTGGTGGCGCTGGCCGCGGTGCTGGCCGTGCTCAAGGGCGGCCTGGCCGGCAAGTGGAAGGTGGCGGTGCTGGTTGGCGCCGTGGCCGTGATTGCCGCGCTCAAGCTCTTCGACGCCAAGTTCTGGGGCGTGGTGGTGATGGGCGTGGCGGTGATGGTGCTGATTCCGCTGCCGTGGCTGGACCGCAGCCCGGTCAAGTCGATCCGCTATCGGCCGAGCTGGAACAAGATCCTGTATGGCATCTTTGTCGTCAATTTCTTCGTGCTCGGCTACCTGGGCATGAAGCCGCCGTCGGCCGTCGGCACCCTGATCTCGCAGGTGGGCACCATGTTCTACTTCGGCTTCTTCCTGCTCATGCCGTGGTGGAGCCGCATCGGCGAATTCAAAGCCGTGCCCGACCGCGTGACCTTCAAGCCGCATTGAGCCCGGGCAACAGCCGAATGACCATCATGAAAAGCCTGATCCGCAAGCTCGTCGTGGCGCTGGGCGCGGCGCTCACCCTGTCCCTGTCGGCCCTGCTGTCACCGGCACTGGCCGCCGGCGGCGGCATCGCCTGGGACAAGTTCCCCGACAAGCGCGTCACCGACATGGCCGCGCTGCAGAACGGCGCCAAGCTGTTCGTCAATTACTGCCTGAACTGCCACCAGGCGGCCTTCATGCGCTACAACCGGTTGCGCGACATCGGCCTGACCGAGCAGCAGATCAAGGACAACCTGGTCTTCACTGGCGCCAAGGTGGGCGACACCATGAAAGTGGCGCTGGACGCCAAGGACGCCAAGGAGTGGTTCGGCGCCCTTCCGCCCGACCTGACGCTGGTGGCGCGCTCGCGCTCGGCGGTGGGGCAGGGCAGCGGTGCCGACTACATCTACACCTACCTGCGCACCTACTACCGCGACGAAACCAAGATCACCGGCTGGAACAACCTGGCCTTCCCGAACGTGGGCATGCCGCACGTGCTGTGGGAATTGCAGGGCCAGCAGCGCGCCATCTACGCCGACGAGAAAGACCCGCACGACCCGGCCAAGACGGTGCACGTCTTCAAGGGTTTCGAGCAGATCACCCCCGGCACCCTGAGCCCGGAGGAATACAACCTGGCCATGGCCGACCTGGTGGCCTTCCTGCAGTGGATGAGCGAACCCAACCAGAACAGCCGCGTGCGCCTGGGTGTTTGGGTGCTGCTCTTCCTGGCGGTCTTCACCGTCATCGCCTGGCGCCTGAACGCGTCGTATTGGAAGGACATCAAGTAGTGTCCGGCACGCTCCCGGCCGAACGGTCGGGCGCATGAGCGCAGCGGGGTCCGACCGGCCCGCTGCGTTTGTTGTTTTTCCGGGGCCGCCTGCGCCCCACCTGAACCAAGGGCTGACGCCATGATGGTGCTTTATTCCGGAACGACCTGCCCCTATTCGCACCGCTGCCGCTTCGTGCTGTTCGAGAAGGGCATGGACTTCGAGATCCGCGACGTCGACATCTTCGCCAAGCCCGAAGACATTGCGCTGATGAACCCGTACAACGAGGTGCCCATCCTGGTGGAGCGCGACCTCATCCTGTACGAGAGCCACATCATCAACGAGTACATCGACGAGCGTTTTCCGCACCCGCAGCTGATGCCGGGCGACCCGGTGGCGCGCGCCCGCGTGCGGCTGTTCCTGTTCAATTTCGAGAAGGAACTGTTCAGCAACGTCAACCTGCTCGAAGGCCGCAGTGTCAAGGCCACCGAGAAGCAGCTGGAGAAGGCGCGCGACCAGATCCGCGACCGGCTCACGCAGCTGGCGCCGATCTTCCTGAAGAACAAGTACATGCTGGGCGACGACTTCAGCATGCTCGATGTGGCCATCGCGCCGCTGCTGTGGCGGCTGGACTACTACGGCATCGACCTCAGCAAGAACGCCGTGCCGCTCTT
>JAABPT010000082.1 GCA_011391855.1 Burkholderiales bacterium | reverse complement strand
TAGGCGCGCGCGCTCAGCGTCTGCGGCAGGTCCTCGGGCGCTTCCCACTCGCCTTCGATGCCGGCCTGCGCCAGCCGCGACACCACCTCGGCGCGCCAGTCGCCCAGGGCGTCGGCCAGGCGCACCGGCTTGCCGGTGAGGCCGCGCACCGAAAGCCGCATTTCCTCCAACGCCTCGCGCGCCAGGGTGGAGATGCGTTCGCTCTCGCTGGTGTGCACGATGGTCAGCAGCTTGGCGCCCAGGTCGTCGTGCAGGTCGGCGGCGATGCGCTTGCGCTCGCGTTCGGTGACCTGTTCCACGCGCAACTCGGCCATCTGGCGGAAGTTGTGTTCGATCTCTGCCGTGGCCTCGCGCACCCGCTGTTCGAGCTGCACCCGGTCCTGTTCGGACTGGTGCAGCGCATGGCCGTGCTGCTGCACCAGGCGCAGGCCCACCAGCACGAAGATGATGGGCACCACGAGCTGAACCAGGTGCGCTGCCAGCGGCCGCGTGCCGGACCATTGGGCGAAGAATTCAATGCCACCGGCCAGGGTCACCGCGCCGAGCATGGTGGCCATCGGCCAGGCGTTGCGCTGGCGCCTTTCGTGGCGCAGGAACCAGACGGCCGCCGCCGCCACTTCCAGCGCCAGCACGCCGTACCACGCGGTGGCCATCGTATTCAGGTGGGTCGGACCGGCCAGCACCAGCGAAAACGGCAGCAGCGCGGCCTGCAACGGCAGCAGCGTGTCCACGCGCCGGTGGCGCACGCCGGCGTAGCGCAGCAGGAACTGCACCGCCGCCCAGGTGATGAACCCCAGCACCGAACAGATGAGGAACTCCGCCGTCGCATGGCTGACCGGCAGCACGCGCAGCCACAGCCGCATGTCGATCAAGGCCCAGCCCACCGACAGCACGCCGAAATAGGCCAGGTGGCTCTCGCTGCGGTTGATGAAGCCCAGTACAAACATGAAGCCGCCCATCAGCAGCAGGGTGGCGCCCACGGCCTGCGGCGCCGTCACCTGCAGCGCCGTCTGGCGCGCCAGGCGCGCCGCCAGGGCCGACTGCGGGCCGATGGTCAGCTCCGACAGCCCACCCGCGCGCTGGCGCGACCCCACCCGGGCCAGCGCATGCCCGGCCACCTTGACGTCCAGCACGTTCGCGCCCGGTCGAATCAGCGCCGACGGCAACGCCACCAGCTGCGGCTGGTTGCAGTTGTTGGTGAACGGTTCGGTCATGCGCCCGCCGCTGTGCACCATCTGGCCGTTGAGGTGAACCTCCAGGTTGCTGCAGACGTGGGCGACATACAGCGCCAGCAGGTCGTCGCTGGCCGGCACGACCAGGGCGCCGAAGCGCAGGCGGTACCACAGCGTGCCCTCGAAACCGGGCCGCGTGCGCGCCCATTCGTCGGGCAGCTCGACGACCTGCGTCACCGCGTCGGCCGGGAAGGCGGTGCCGCCGCCAGGGGCCGACAAGGCCGATCGGATATCCAGCGTCTGCGCCGCCGTCGGCGCGCCGGCGAGGGCCAGCCACGACAACAGGGCCAGGAGGAAGAGGCGGCGCATGGAGCCGGGCATTCTGCACGGCCGGCCGCGGCTGCGCCGCGCTGCGACAATGGCCTGTCGTGCGCAATTGCCCATCCTCGTGATCCGTCGCCACACCTTCGAAACTCCCGACAACCACCGCCTGGCGCATTTGTGCGGGCCGCTGGACGCCCACTTGCGCGCCATCGAGGCCACGCTGGGCGTGCGGCTGGCTCGGCGCGAGGCCAGCTTTCGCATCGACGGGCCGCGCGGGGCCGTCGACAGCGCGGTGCTGCTGCTCGATGCCTTGTACGCGAAGGCGCGTGATCCGATCGGCGAACGCGCGCTGCAGTCGGCGCTGGCCCAGGCCGTGGCGGCCCAGGCACCGCAGCGCGCCGACGCCGCGCCGGCCGAAGGCCCGGTGGTACTGCACACCCGCCACACCGACCTCATGGGCCGCACGCCCAACCAGGTGCAGTACCTGCGGCAGATGCTGGCGCACGACATCACGTTCGGCATCGGCCCGGCCGGCACCGGCAAGACCTTCCTGGCCGTGGCCTGTGCCGTGGATGCGCTGGAACGCCACGGCGTGCAGCGCATCGTGCTCACGCGCCCGGCGGTCGAGGCCGGCGAACGGCTCGGCTTCCTGCCCGGCGACCTGGCGCAAAAGGTCGACCCCTATCTGCGCCCGCTGTACGACGCGCTGTACGACCTGATGGGTTTCGACCGCGTCACCAAAGCGTTCGAAAAGGGCTTGATCGAGATCGCGCCGCTGGCCTTCATGCGCGGGCGCACGCTCAACCACGCCTTCGTGATCCTGGACGAGGCGCAGAACACCACGCGCGAGCAGATGAAGATGTTCCTCACTCGCATCGGCTTCGGCAGCAAGTGCGTGGTCACCGGCGACGTGAGCCAGATCGACCTGCCCCAGGGCACGGCCAGCGGCCTGGTCGAGGCGCGGCAGGTACTGGCCCGCGTGCACGGCATGGCCTTCACCGACTTCACCGCAGCCGACGTGGTGCGCCATCCGCTGGTGGCCCGCATCGTGGAAGCCTACGAGGCGGCGGAGCCGCCGCGAAGTCGGGGGTAGGCGGGCGTGAAGCGGCCAGCTTCACCGCCGCTGCAACTGTCGCTGCAGTTCGCCGACACGCGCCACCGCGCGCTGCTGCCGCGGCACCGCGTGGCGCGCTGGGTGCGCACCGCACTCGCGGCGCCGGGGCAGATCACGGTGCGCATCGTCGACACCGACGAAGGCCGCGCGCTGAACCGCGACTACCGCGGCAAGGACTACGCCACCAACGTGCTCACCTTCGACTACGAACACGCACCGGTGGTGGTGGCCGACCTGATCCTCTGCGCGCCGGTGGTGGCGCAAGAGGCGCTCGACCAGGGCATCTCGCTCGAAGCCCACTACGCCCACCTGCTGGTGCACGGCTGCCTGCACGCGCAGGGCTGGGCGCATGAAGACGATGCCGAAGCACAGCACATGGAGGCGCGGGAAACGGCCATCCTGCACACGCTGGGCTGGCCCGATCCAAACACGGCGCGCTGACCGAAGCCCGGGCACGAGCGGTCACGGCGCCGCGTCACTGCACAGGCCGCGACCCGAGGGGCACTTGCCGTACGGCGGGAAGACTCTGATGAACCAGCGGTTGACAGCGCTCAAGGGTCAAGCGGGAAGAAGGATGCATGCTGGCGACAGACTCCAAGGAGGGTCATCATGCGTAAATTGAAGGGTTCCAATTCGTTGACATTGGCGGGTGTCGGCGCCGTCGCGGCCGGCACGGTCGCCCTGGTGGCCTCTTGCGGCGGGGGCGGGAGTGATTCGACGCCCGTGGAAACCGCGGCCACCATCGACTCGGCAGGCGTGGCCACGGCCATTGCCGACTTCGAAGGCATCGTCGGCATCTGCAGGGACGGCGCCACGGGCGCCATGCGCGCCGGGCGCAAGCTGACCGCGGCCGTGCTGCTGCGGGAGGGGATCAAGCTCACCACAGGGACGCTGCCGCCCATGACCAAGACCCGGCTGGCCCTGAGCAGCACCCCACCGCCCGACCAGCTGGGTGATTGCGGCGGACGCTGGGGTTACCGCAACTATTCGCACCTAAATGGCGTGACGACGGCCACCCTGGCCTTCGAAAACTATTGCATGACCGACACCGACACGGGCGAACAGGACAGGATCAACGGCAAGATCGCCTTCGTCGATACCGCCACTCCCACGGCCAGCGGCCCGATCACGACCCAGCTGGTGGCCAACACCAGCGAGGCGGTAACCCTGGCCGTGCAGGACGCGGGAGGTGCGCAGTTGAGCTCCCAGACCCTGAGTTTCAGCGGCTTCAAGATGGTGGTCGGCGAGCCCGGAGGCACGCCGACGGCCGCCAAGCCGGACGTCATGTCGATGACCGATATGACGGTCAAGAGCAACGACACCGGCAAGACCTACCGTCAGTCCAACTACACGCTGCGTCAGTACGAGACGCCGGTCGGCAACGTCGAGCGCACGATGACCGGTCGGGGCTATCGCAGCAACGGCAGCTACTACGACATCGCGACCACGCAGCCCATGGTCGAAGATGCCGACGGCGACGTGGTTTCCGGTGTCATCACCTTCACCGGCGCCAATGGCACGAAAGCGGTGGCCACGCTGGTGCCGGGCCCAACGCTGCAGGCCACGCTGACTGTGAACGGCGTGCCGGTGACTTCAGTGCCGGCTTGCGTGCGCTGAGAGTTGGGCCGTTCGCGGCGGGGGCGCCGGAATGATCTTCCTGCGCAACCTGCTGCGCGCTCCGCTGCGCAGCCTGATGACCGTGCTCGGCATCGCGGCCGGGGTGGCCTTGTTCGCGGCGGTGAGCGCCATCACCGCCGACCTTCGGCAGCAGATCGGCGCCGCCATCGACGCCTACCACTTCGACGTCGTCGTGCACGAACGGCGGGCGCCGTCGCCGTTCTCTTCGCGCATCACGCTGGCACAGATGCAGACGCTGGCCCAGGAACATGGCGAAGCCCTGGCGCCGATGGTCATCGGCACGCTGAACGAGTCCTGGAGCCCCTATGCGCTGGTGATGGGCGTGGAGCCCGGCTTCGCCAACCGCATGGCCCTGGTGGCGGGGCGGCCCATGGTGGCCGACCGGGACGAGGCGATGCTGGGCGAGCTCGGTGCGCAGCGCCTGGGTCTGCAGCCCGGCGCGCTGCTGCGGCTGGGCGACAAGGACCATCTCGTCAGCGGCATCTTCCGTACCGGCAGCCGCATGTTCGACGGCGGCGTGATGATCGGCAGCCGCCAGGCGCAGCGCCTGTTCACGCCCGACGGCAGCGAGGGCCACTTCACACTGGCCCTGCTGCGCACCGGCGACCGCGCCGAAACTGCCCGCATGATCACCGAAGTGCAACGTCGGCACCCGGAATTGCGCGCCATCCCGGCCACCGAATTTGCCGGCGCGCTGCGCCTGTTCCGCGTCGTCGACGCCTTCGTGGGCACCATCGCGGTGGTGGCGCTGGTGGGCACGGTGCTGGTGGTCACCAACACCTTGCTGATGGCGGTGGCCGAGCGCACGCGCGAGATCGGCATCCTCATGGCCGTGGGCTGGACGCCGTGGCTCGTGCTGCGCATGCTGCTGGCCGAGAGCGTGCTGCTGTGCCTGGCCGGCGCGGCGCTGGGTAATGTCGCCGGGCTGGCGCTGCTGCACACCGTCAACGGCATGGAGACGGTGGGCTTCGGCTGGATCCCGGTCTCGCTCTCGACTGCGCTGGTGGCCACGTCGTTCGCGCTCACGCTCGTCATCGCCCTGCTCGCGCTGGCCTGGCCCGCCGTCGTGCTGTGGCGCATGCAGCCGCTGGCCGCCTTGCGCCATGAGTGAGCCGGTGCTGCTCCAGGTCAGCGAACTGGGTCGCGACTACGACCACGGCCGCGTGCGCGCGCTGCACGACGTGAGCTTCAGCGCGCAGCGCGGCCAGACGGTGGCGCTGACCGGGCCGTCGGGCTGCGGCAAGAGCACGCTGCTGTCGCTCGTCGGCCTGCTCGACCGGCCCGACCGCGGGCGCGTCCAGGTCGACGGCATCGACCTGGCCCGGGTACGGCGCGGCGCCGACTTCCGCGCCCGGCGCGTCGGTTTCGTCTTCCAGTTCCACCACATGGTGCCGACGATGACGCTGCAGGAAAACGTGGAAGCACCGATGCTGGCGCTGGGCGTGCCGTTGGCGCAGCGGCGTGCCCGCGCGGCGCTGCTGCTGGAGTCGATGGGCCTGGGTGCCCGTGCCGGCTTCCTGCCGACGCATGTCTCGGGCGGTGAACGCCAGCGCGCTGCGGTGGCGCGCGCCCTCGTCAATCGGCCGGCGCTGTTGCTGGCCGACGAGCCCACCGGCAACCTGGACAGCCGTGCCGGCGAACAGGTCATCGAGCTCCTGGTCGGCCACGCCCGCAGCCAGCAGGCCCTGCTGCTGGTCGCCACGCACAACCCGGACATCGCCGCGGCGATGGACCGGCGCATCGAACTGCTCGACGGCCGCCTGGTCTGAAGCGCAGGCAACGGCCGACCGCTGCCGACCGCCGTCGAAGCGGCGGACCGCTCGATCGGCACGGCCTGCCCGCGCAGCTACTTGGTCCCGAACAAGCGGTCGCCCGCGTCGCCCAGGCCCGGCACGATATAGCCGTGCGTGTCGAGCTGGCGGTCTACCGCCGCCGTGATCACCGGCACGTCGGGGTGGTGGGCGTGGAAATTCTTCAGGCCCTCGGGCGCGGCCAGCAGGCACACGAGGCGGATCGAGCGCGGCCGCGTCTCCTTCAGCCGCTCGACCGCAGCGACCGCGGAATTGCCGGTGGCCAGCATGGGGTCCAGCACGATGGCGTCGCGCTCGGGCATGCCGTGCGGCATCTTGAAGTAATACTCCACCGCCACCAGCGTCTTGGGGTCCCGGTACAGGCCGACGTGGCCGACGCGTGCGCCGGGCACCACTTCGAGCATGCCGTCCAGGAAGCCGCTGCCGGCGCGCATGATGACCACGAAGACCGTCTTCTTGCCGTCGATCACCGGCGAGCGCATG
>JAABPT010000081.1 GCA_011391855.1 Burkholderiales bacterium | reverse complement strand
GACCCTCATGGGGCTGACGACGCTCGTCGCAGTGAACATGATGGGTTCGGGCATCATCATGTTGCCCGCCAGCATGGCGCAGATTGGCGCGGTTTCGCTGCTGTCGTGGGGCGTCACCGCCGTCGGCTCGATGGCCATTGCCTACTGCTTCGCGCAGTGCGGCCTGTTTTGCAGCCGTTCCGGCGGCATGTCGGCCTACACCGAAGAGGCGCACGGCAAGTCGGGCTTCTTCATGGCCTCTTACCTCTACTACCTGTCGCTGGCCATCGGCAACGTGGCCATCGCGATCTCGGCGGTGGGCTACATGACGCCATTCTTCCCGTGGCTCGGCACCGGCTCGACACCGTTGTTTGTCGGCGTGGTCGGGCTGCTGTGGCTGACCACGGTGGCCAACTTCGGCGGCCCGCGCATCACCGGCAAGATCGGCGCCATCACGGTCTGGGGCGTGATCATCCCCGTGGCCGGCCTGTCGATCATTGGCTGGTTCTGGTTCCAGGGCTCGGTGTTCAGTGCGGCCTGGAATCCGCACAACGCTCCATTCAGTGACGCCATCACCACCAGCATTCCGCTCACACTGTGGGCGTTTCTCGGCATGGAGTCGGCGGCCGCCAACTCCGATGCGGTCGAGAACCCGAAGAAAAACGTGCCGCTGGCCTGCCTGTTCGGCACCGGCGGCGCGGCCGTGGTCTACATCCTGTCGACGACCGTCATCCAGGGCATCGTGCCCAACGCCGAGCTGGCCGCCTCGACCGCGCCGTTCGCGCTGGTTTACGCCAAGATGTTCACGCCCTGGGTCGGCAACGTGATCCTGGTGCTGGCCGTGGCGGCCTGCCTGGGCTCGCTGCTCGGTTGGCAGTTCACGCTGGCGCAGGTGTCCAAGGCCGCGGCCGAACAGCGCATGTTCCCGAAGTTCTTCGCCAAGGTCACGGCCGCCGACGCACCCATCGTCGGCATGCTCGTGGCCGGCGGGCTGCAGACGGCGATGGCGGTATCGACCATGTCGCCCGATGCGACCGCGCAGTTCGGAAAGCTGGTCAGCCTGGCGGCGGTGACGAACCTGATCCCGTATGTCACGTCGCTGTCGGCGTTGATGATCATCATGCGCAAGTCGAAGGTCGAAGATTCGCTCTTCAACCGCAACGTCGCGGTGCTGATGGTGGCGATGCTTTACAGCTTCTACGCGCTGTATGCGTCTGGCAAGGACGCGGTGTTCGGCGCGATGATCGTGATGGCGATTGGTTACCTGATCTTCGGTTTCATCGCCTATCGATTCAATGGCCAGGCCACCGACTCCGGCGCCGTCGGCGCTAAAGCATAGGTCGGCGGACACCATGCGCTACTCCTTACCCCCCGCACTCCCGTTGCACAACAGTATGAGGACCTCGATCATGGGCGCACTTCGCACGCTTCGCATCGGCCTGCTCGGCGCTGGCCTCTTGGCAGCCCTGGCCGCGCCCCTGGCTGCATCAGCGCAAACGCTGGAGGGCATCAAGGCTGCGGGCACTATCAAACTCGGCTTCATCGATGGCTTGGCACCGCTTTCGGCCAAGTCTGGCGACGGCAAGGCAACCGGTTTCGGCATCGAGCTTTGCCAACACGTGGCCGAGGCCGTCAAGGCCCGGCTCGGGCTGCCCGCCCTGAACGTGCGTCTGGTCGAGCTGAAGGCCGAGACCACGCTCGAAAGCGTGGCCAAGGGCGAAGTCGACCTGCTGTGCACGCCGACCGTGGAAACCTTGAAGCGCCGCGCCGGCGTGTCGTACTCGCTGCCCGTTTTCAATGGTGGCATCGGCGTGCTGGTGCGGGCTGACTCGCCCCGCGCGATGCGCGACGTGCTCAACGGCAAGGTGGCCGCCACCGGCCCGGTCTGGCGCGCGACCGTGAACCGCGGCCTGGCCAACCACACCTATGTGGTGCGCGCTGGCACAGTGACCGAGGAAAAGATACGCGCTGGATTCCGCCAGCTCAACGTGAACATCCATGTGATCACAGTTGACGACGACGCCAAGGGCGTCGAACTCGTCCGGGCGCGCCAGGCCGACGCATTTTTTACCGAGCGCGTGCTCCTGCTCGACAAGGTGTCGCGTGGCACGACCGACCTGCTGGTGCTGGAACGCAGGTTCAACGCCGAGCTGATGGCCCTGGCGGTGGGCCGCAACGACGACGACTTCCGGCTCCTGGTCGATACCGCGTTGAGCAAGCTCTTCACTTCGGCCGCATTTGCTGCAATCTACACGCGCTCCTTTGGCGCTTTTGACGACGCGACCAAGGCGACCTACGTCGGCTTCTCGCTACCTTGAGCGCAGGGCCCCCCCCGCTTCGCATTGCCATCACGGAGTTTTCACCATGCCCGGACAGTCACTGATTCATTCCCGCGTGCTCTGCATCGACGACGACCTTGCCGCGCAAACGACCGCCGGCAGCCGGCGCATCCGCGCCATCGTCGAGGCGCTGCGCGAGCGTGGCGTCGAAGTGATCGAGTCGCTGTCGTACGAAGACGGCATAGCCAACGTCGTGTCCGACTCGGCGATTCACTGCGTGCTCGTCGACTGGGTACTCGGCGCGAAGAACGAAGCCAGCCGCGCCGCCGGGATCGAGCTGCTGCGCACGGTGCGCAAGCGCAATGCCAGCGTGCCGATCTTCCTGCTCGCCGACCACAGCATTGCCGGCCAGGTGACGGTTGAGGTTGCGAGCATGGCCGACGAGTTCATCTGGACGCTGCAGGACGACCCGGGCTTCATTGCCCGCCGCGTTGAGGCGGCAGTGAGCCGGTACTTCGACACGCTGCTGCCGCCGTTCGCGCGCGCGCTGGTCAACTACAACCGTGACGCCGAGTATTCGTGGGCCGCGCCGGGGCACCAGGGCGGCGTGGCCTTCAGCAAATCGCCCATCGGCCGACTCTTCCACGACGCTTTTGGCGAGACACTGTTCCGCACCGACATGGGTATCGAACGCGGCGCACTCGGCTCGCTGCTGTCGCACACCGGGCCCATCGGCGACAGCGAGGCCTATATATCGCAGGTGTTCGGCAGCGACCGCAGCTACTCGGTGCTGAACGGCACCTCGGGATCGAATCGCACCATCATGGCAGCCTGCATCGGCGACCAACAGATCGCGCTGTGTGACCGCAACTGCCACAAGTCGATCGAGCAGGGGCTGGCGCTCACGGGAGGCATCCCCGTGTTCCTGCAGGCCGGGCGCAACCGCTACGGCGTGATCGGGCCGATCCACCCGGATGCGTTGGCGCCGGCCGCCATCGCGGCGAAGATCGCCGCCAACCCGCTGGCCAGACAGGCGACAAGCCAGCGCGCCGTGTACAGCGTCATCACCAACTGCACCTATGACGGCATGTGCGTCGACGCCAAGGGCGCGCAAGACCTGCTGGCGCGAAGCGTGGACCGCATCCACTTCGACGAGGCGTGGTACGGCTACGCGCGCTTCAACCCGATGTACCGCGACCGCTACGCGATGCGCGGCGACGCCAAGAGCCACGACGACGATGGCCCGACCGTTTACGCGACGCATTCGACGCACAAGCTGCTGGCCGCGCTGTCGCAGACCTCCTACATCCATGTGCGTGACGGCCGTGGCGCGATTGACCATGGCCGCTTCAACGAAGCCTATGGTTCGCAGGCTTCGACCTCGCCGCTGTATGCACTGATTGCCAGTAACGAAGTGGCGGCGGCGATGATGGCCGGCCCGGCCGGCGAGGTGCTGACACAGGACGCGATCGACGAGGCGATTGCCTGCCGCCAGGGGGTTGCGCGCCTCCAGCGTGAGCTCGCGGCGAAGCACGATTGGTTCTTCACGCCGTGGAACGCGCCCGAGGTGACCGACCCGGCCACTGGCCAACGCATCGCCTTCGCCGACGCGCCGGCTGCGCTGCTGGCACACGAGCCCTCATGCTGGGTGCTGCACCCGGGCGAAAGCTGGCACGGCTTCGATGCCCTGCCGGAGGGCTGGTGCCTGCTCGACCCGATCAAGTTCGGTATCGTCGCGCCGGGCATGAATGACGACGGCACGCTGGCCGAGCACGGCGTGCCGGGCGATCTGGTCACAGCCTACCTGGGCCAGCACGGCATCGTGCCCTCGCGCACCACCTCGCACATGGTGCTGTTCTTGTTCTCGATGGGCGTGACCAAGGGCAAGTGGGGCACGCTGATCAATACGCTGCTCGACTTCAAGCGTGACTACGACGCCAACGCGCCGCTGGCCGAGGCGCTGCCGCGCGTGCTGGCCGCGGCGCCTGCGCGCTACGCCGGCATGGGCGTGAAGGACCTGGGTGATGCGATGTGGGCCGAGTTGCGCGCCGGCCGCATGGGCCACTGGGAGGCGCAGGCCTATGCGCAGTTGCCGGTGCCCGAGTGCACGCCGCGTGTGGCGTTCCAGAAGCTGATGGCCGGAGAGGTCGAGCTGGTGCCGCTGGAGCAGATGGCAAACCGCGTGGTGACGGTCGGTGTGATCCCGTACCCGCCGGGTATCCCGATCGTGATGCCCGGCGAGAACATCGGGCCAGCCGACGGCGCGTGGATCAGTTACCTGCGCGTCTTGCAACACTGGGCCGAAACATTCCCCGGCTTCGCGAAGGAAGTCGAGGGCACCATTGAAAAGGGCGGCGTGTATCACGTGTATTGCCTGAAGCCGAAGCCGTGAAGTCGGCCTGCATGCCGACACAGGAGATGCGATGAAAAGAACAGCAGCGGCGGCGGTGGTCGCGCTCGCCTTGTGCGGCGGCGCGCAAGCGCAGTCTGTCGAAGAACTGAAGGCCACACTCGACCAGGCCTTGAAGACCATCCAGGAACTGCAGGGCCGCGTCCAGGCGCTGGAGCAGCAAAAGCCCGCTGTAGCTGCCGTACCTGCCGCCAGCGCCACACCCGCCACACCTGCGGCCAGCACAGCGGCCACGCCCACATGGAGCGCGCCCGTGGTCGCCCCCGGCAGCCGCCCCGAGGACGGTGCCGCCCAAGCCAACAAGGCGCGTATCGAGGTTTACGGCCAGGTGATGCTCGACGCGATCTACGACTTCAAGCGTATGAACCCAGACTACGACGCGACGCTGCGGCCGTCGCAGATCCCGGTCAATTGCCCCGGTGATGCCGGTTGCGGCAAGGACGTTGCCAGCATCTTCAGCATCCGTCAATCTAGCCTGGGCTTCAAAGGCTTCATCCCCACAGGCCTGGGTCTGATCAAGACCGACGTGGCCTTCGACCTGTTCGCCTCCGATGGCAGCACCAACATCCACTGGCTGCGCGCCTGGGCCGAGATCGGCATGTTCGGTATCGGGCAGACCGATTCGAATTTCATGGACATTGATGTGTTTCCCAACACCATCGACTATTGGGGTCCCAGCGGCATGGTGTTCGTGCGCAACCCGCAGCTGCGTATCACCCCCTGGGCCAAGGACGGCATGAGCCTGGCGTTCTCGCTGGAAGCGCCGAACTCGGCCCTCGACACCGGCAAGATCAGCGACATCGCGCCCGAGTTCGGCGCCGGCTTCACCGGCTGGAACCGCTTGCCTGACGCGACTGCAGCGTGGCGTATGGATCGCGACTGGGGCCACCTGCGCGCCGCCGCCATCCTGCGCCAGGTGGGCTACCAGAACACGCTCACGCCCAATGGCAACCCCTCCGGCCACAAGACCGGTTACGGGCTGAATTTCACCGGGGCCTTCAACCTGCTGGGCAAGGATTCGCTGACCTGGCAGTTCGCTGCGGGCCAGGCCATTGCCAGCTACATGAACGACGGCGGCGTCGACCTGGCGCCAGGCCAGGGGCTGCGCGCCGAGACCGTACCCTCGATCGGCTGGTTGGCTTACTACAACCACGCCTGGTCCGACAAATGGAGCAGCACGGTCGGCTTCTCGCAGCACCAGCAGAAGAACACCGACGGTCAGACCGGCACGGCTTTTCGCCGCGGCAGCTACGGCAACGTGAACCTGCTGTACACCCCGGCTAAGAACGTACTCACCGGACTTGAGTTCGTGTTTGGCGGGCTCGAACAGAAGAGCGGCGCGTCGGCCACGGACTACCGGCTTCAGTTTTCGACCAAGGTCAGTTTCTGACGCGAGGCAGCGGGGGCGCTGATCACGTCGGTGCCGGCCGCCTCGGGTACGATCGCTGGGCTTGCGCCTGCGGACGTCGTCCGGCTTGCAGTTGGAGATGGCTACGGCGGCCGCAGATTCGACGAGACCCGGCGGCAGGTGGACCACTGGGGCGGCACCTGAACCTGGCGCTCCTGCGCGCCTACCCGGCCAACTGGCTGCTGGCGAATCCGTTGGAAAAGTAGCCGGCAGCTGGCCACGGACGTGAGCGCTGGTCATTGCGCTGGCCCGTCCATCAGCAGCACCACGTCGTCGCCGGCTGCGGCCTGGCAGCCGTCCGCGATCGGCTCCCACCCGCGGCGGATCACCACCTGCTGCGGCGTGTAGCACAGCTCGATGCGACGGGCCTCGGGCAGGCGGACACGCACAAAGGATTCAATCGATTCCGGCATGCTCACGCGGAACTGTGCGGCATCGATGTCTTGCGCCGGGTGATCATCACTGTGCAGCCAGCGCACCTGGTCGGCCAGCCACATCAGCGGCCGCCAGCCCACGTTGATCAC
>JAABPT010000080.1 GCA_011391855.1 Burkholderiales bacterium | reverse complement strand
CTCGCCTACCGCCCCGCGGCCGGGGCAGCCGCAGCTGGCGTGATCGTGAATAGTGTGTTCGTCGAAGGTGCCCCGCCCGGGGCAGGAGTGCGCTGAAAGTCTCGCCGCCGAGACACACGCCGCTCCAGGCCCGGGTTGCACCAGCGACCCGGGCCTTTTGCTTTTCTGGCCGCCTCGAAAGGAGACCTGCGATGAAGTTGACCCTGAAGAACCCGAAGCCGCGCAACCCGCTGGTGGCCCCGAGCCTGCAGCGCAAGGCCGGCATGCACCGCACCGGCGGCGGCGCGAGCCGCCAGCAGGCCCAGACCGCGCTGCGGCGCGAAGTCGAACGCCTGCGACCCAGCCCCTAGATCGAAACCCGGGAACCCACCACGAAAGCGGCCAGGGCACCCACTGGAGAGACCATCATGTTGCGAGATCTTCCCTATGTCGATGCCCTGCCCGCGGACCGCCGGGCGCGCCACCTCGTGGCTGCGGCGCTGTGTGCCGGCAGCCGCGCCCTGGACCGCCTGGCGCTGCGCCTGGCCCATGTGGAGGCGCGAGCACGGCCCGAGCCGGTGCTCGAGTTCTATGCCGAAGCCGGCGCACCGGAAGGTGCGCTGTATGTCGACGGCCGACTGGTCGGCCAGGTCGCCGGCGTGAACCGGCTGTGAAGCGGGCCGGCCGCTGGAGCCGATTGCCCGCGACGCGCGTGCGTCGCGGGCGTGACAGCCTCGGCGGCCACCTTCGCGCATGCTCGCGACCCCGCCACCGCCGGACGCTGCCATGACCCTGGAAGCCGGACAACGCCTGCTCATCGCCCGCTCCGACCTGCGTCGCACGCGCATCGCACCCGACCCCGACAGCCCCGCGCTGCGACCCTTGCAGCCGGGCCAGGTGCGTTTGTCGATCGAACATTTCTCGCTCACTTCCAACAACATCACCTACGCCGCCTTCGGCGAGGCCATGAAGTACTGGCAGTTCTTCCCGGCACCCGATGCCGCCTGGGGCTGCCTGCCGGTGTGGGGCTTTGCGGTGGTGGCCGAGTCGCAGGCCGAAGGCGTGGCCGTCGGGCGACGCGTCTGGGGCTACTTCCCGGCGGGCACGCACCTGGTGATGCAACCCGCGCGGGTGGGCGCCACGGGCTTCGTCGATGCCGCCACGCACCGGCAGGAACTCGCCGCCGTCTACAACCAGTACGCCTGGTGCGACGCCGACCCCGCCTGGCGGGCCGACACCGAAGGCCTGCAGGCCGTGCTCAAGCCGCTGTTCACCACCTCCTTCCTGATCGACGACTTCCTGGCCGACAGCGGCTTTTTCGGCGCGCGGCAGTTGCTGCTGTCCAGCGCCTCCAGCAAGACCGCTTACGGCACCGCCTTCTGCCTGGCGCAGCGCCGCGGCACGGCCGGAGCCCCGACAGTCGTCGGCCTCACCTCGGCCGGCAACCTGGACTTCACGCGCTCGCTCGGCGTCTACGACAGCATACGGACCTACGGCGAGGTGACGGCGCTGGACCCCCAGTGGCCCACGGTCTACATCGACTTCGCCGGCAACGCCGCGCTGCGCCGCGCCGTGCACGAACATTTCGGCGCCGGGCTGGTCTACAGCAGTTCGATCGGCGGCACGCACTGGGCCGAACTCGGCTCGGGCGCCGGCCTGCCCGGACCCCGACCGGTGCTCTTCTTCGCGCCGGCGCAGATCAAGAAACGCAGCGCGCCGCCGCCCGAGGGCTGGGGCCGCGACGCCCTGCAGCAGCGCCTGGGCGCGACCTGGACGGCGTTCCTGGACCGCGTCGGCCGCGCCCAAGACCCCTGGCTGCACATCGTCGCCGAGCGCGGCGCGCCAGCCCTGGAAGCGGCCTACGCGTCGCTGCTGGAGGGCCGTGCCGACCCGCGTACCGGCTTGATGCTCACGCTGCAGGCTTAAAGCTCGGGGCCCGCGTGGCCGATACCCCTGGACGAGACGGGTCCTCCAGTCCAAGCATGCCAGCCCCCCACGACTTCATCACGCGCGCCCCGCACAGCCTGGAGGGCTGGGTGTCGCTGTTCGACCCCGCCGCGCTGCCGGTGCTGGCCAGCACGGCGCTAGCGCTGGAGGAGTTGCGCCCAGTGGAAGACGCGGTGGACGCGCACCTGCTCGCCGAGGCCATCGCCAACGACCCGCTGATGACGCTGAAGCTGCTGGCCCATCTGGCGCGCTTGCGGCGCGGCCGCGACGGCAGCGACACCGAAACCGTGACCGAGGCGCTGGTGATGCTGGGCATTCCACCCTTCTTTCGCGTCTTCGGGCCGCAGACGGCGGCCGAGGATGTCCTGGCCGACCTGCCGGAGGCATTGGCCGGCTTTCGCGCGGTGCTGCACCGCTCGCACCGGGCGGCGCGCTTCGCCATCGGCTTTGCGGTGCACCGCATGGACCACGACGCCCCGGTGATCCACGAGGCCGCGCTGCTGCGCGACTTTGCCGAGCTGCTGCTGTGGCTGCGCGCGCCGGCGCTGGCGCTGGAGATCGCGCGCCGCCAGCAGGCCGACCCGGGCCTGCGTTCGGCCGCACTGCAGCGCGAGATCCTGCACGTGGAACTGGCGGAACTGCAGCACGCACTGATGTCGGCCTGGCGCTTGCCGGCCACGCTGGTGCACATCACCGACGATCATGCGCGCACGGTGACGCCGCAGGTGCGCAACGTTCGGCTGGCGATCCGGGTCGCGCGCCACAGCGCCCAGGGCTGGGACAACCCGGCACTGCCCGACGACGTGGAAGAGATCGGCCACCTGCTGCAGCTCGGCCCCGAGCCGACGCTGCGGCTGCTGCGCGAGATCGACGCCGACTGAACGCCACGCCGCCCGGCGGCTGTGGCGGCGCTGGAAATGCAACTCGGTTGTCGCGCCCTGGCGCGGCTGCCCGCACGCCCAGACGAACAACTTAGGGGGCAGGCTGGTGCCGAAATGCCCTATGCTTTCGCGCGCCGCGACGTCAGCGCCCCCCAACACCCAATCGGATGCCAGCCATGGACATGGAATCGATACAAACCTTCTTCACCACCACCGTTGCCGACCTGGCGATCAAGGTGCTGGCCGCCATCGCCTTCTGGATCGTCGGCCGCTGGCTGATCGGCCGCGTCATCGCGGTCATGAGTGCGGCGATGAACCGCAACGCCATCGACCCGACGCTGACCAAATACCTCGGCTCGATCATTTCCGTGGCGCTGAATATCGCGCTGGTGCTGGGCATCCTGGGCTACTTCGGCATCCAAACGACGTCGATCGCGGCCATGCTGGCCGGCGCCGGCGTGGCCATCGGCGTGGCCTGGAGCGGCATGCTCGGCAATTTCGCGGCCGGCGCCTTCATGCTCGTGCTGCGGCCCATCAAGGTGGGCGACTTCGTGCAGGTCGGCGGCCTGGTCGGCACGGTGCACGAACTGGGCCTGTTCGCCACCACCCTCATCACGCCCGACAACGTGTTCACGCTGGTGGGCAACAGCAAGATCTTCGGCGACACGATCCAGAATTTCTCGGCCCGCCCGGTGCGGCGCGTCGAACGCACGGCGCAACTGGCCGGCAGCGTGGACGCGCTGGACGCCATTGCGCGCTTCAAGGCCGCCGTGGCCAAGATTCCGAACGTGGCCACCGACCCGGCGCCCGAGGTCAACCTGCTCGACATCAACCTCGTCGGCACCGTGATCGCCGTGCGCCCGTACTGCCACACCGACCACTACTGGCAGGTCTATTTCGACACCAACGAAGCCATCGTGCGCGTGTGCAAGGAAGCCGGCTGGCCGGCGCCGACGCCTTCTCAACTCATCAAGACGATGGCCGTCTGAGCCAGCACGGCCGGCGCGCGCAGCGTGCGCTGGTTGGAGCGGGTGTTCAGGCCAGTGACAGCACGCCCAGCAGGCCCGCCAGCAGCAATAGGTAGCGCACCGCCTTGCCGGCCGCTACCCAAGCCATGCTCTGCCAGAACGGCAACTTCAGCCAGCCGGCAGCCAGCACCAGCGCGTCGCCCACCAGCGGCAGGAAGGACAGCAGCAGCGCCGGCGGGCCGAAGCGCCGCAGGCGCTGCACATGGCGGTTCTGCACGTCGTGCTGCAGGCGTTGGAAGCGTTCGTAACCCTGGCGGCTGGCATGTCCCATGCCGAAGGTGAGCAGGCAGCCCAGCACATTGCCCGCCAGCGCCACCCAGAAGGCCTGCCAGGCCACCGCCGGGTAGGCGGTGACCAGCGCCGTCATCACCACCTCGCTGGAACCGGGCAGCAGCGTGGCCGAGGCGAAGGCCGATGCGAACAGGCCCCACAGGCCGGCGCCCGTGCTCAGCCAGGACTGCAGCCACGCCGAAAGCTCGTTGATCCACTCCAACATGGGCCGGCATTGTGGTCGCGACCCCTGCCCCCACGGCGGGCGGGGCCGTGACCCGCGTCACACCGGCAGCACCGTCGTGCACTGGAGCTGCCTGGGCCCGAAGCGGGTGCGGCAGTCCTGCGCGGCCAGTTGCTTGAGCAGCACCTCCAAACGCCGCCCGGGCGCCTTGCTTTGCAAACACCCTGCGCGCCGCGCGTTCTACAGTTCACCCTTCCGTTTCAGCAACGAGGCGCCGCCATGCAATTCACCCCCTGGGACAATCCGATGGGCACCGACGGCTTCGAGTTCATCGAATATGCCGCGCCGGACCCGGCCGCCACGGGTGCGCTGTTCGAACGCATGGGTTTCACAGCGATTGCCCGTCACCGCCACAAGAACGTGCTGCTGTACCGCCAGGGCGGCATCAATTTCATCGTCAACGCCGAGCCCGATTCCTTCGCGCAGCGCTTCGCGCGCCTGCACGGGCCGAGCATCTGCGCCATCGCCTTTCGCGTGCAGGACGCGCGCGCGGCCTACGAGCGTGCACTGTCGCTCGGCGCCTGGGGCTACGCGGGCACGGCCGGCCCGGGCGAGCTGAACATTCCGGCCATCAAGGGTATCGGCGACAGCCTGATCTACCTGGTGGACAAGTGGCGCGGCAAGGGCGGCGCCCAGGAAGGCGAGATCGGCAATATCGGCTTCTTCGACGTCGACTTCGAACCTCTTGCCAGGCACTCCGGCGCCAGCCTGAACCCACCGGGCCACGGACTGACCTATGTGGACCACCTCACTCACAACGTGCACCGCGGCCGCATGGGCGAGTGGGCCGAGTTCTACGAGCGCCTGTTCAATTTCCGCGAGGTGCGCTATTTCGACATCGAGGGCCAGGTCACCGGCGTCAAGAGCAAGGCCATGACCAGCCCTTGCGGCAAGATCCGCATCCCCATCAACGAGGAAGGCAACGAAAAGGCCGGCCAGATCCAGGAGTATCTGGACAATTACCACGGCGAAGGCATCCAGCATATTGCGCTGGGCTCGACTGACCTGCCGGCCACCGTGGATGCGCTGCAGGCCAGCGGCATCAAGCTGCTGGACACCATCGACACCTATTACGAACTGGTCGACAAGCGCATTCCCGGCCATGGCGAGAACGTGGCCGAGCTGCACAAGCGCAAGATCCTCATCGACGGCAAGGCCGGCGAGTTGCTGCTGCAGATCTTCAGCGAGAACCAGCTCGGACCGATCTTCTTCGAATTCATCCAGCGCAAAGGCGACCAGGGTTTCGGCGAAGGTAATTTCAAGGCGCTGTTCGAGAGCATCGAAATCGACCAGATGCGCCGCGGGGTGCTGGAGAAAAAATCATGAATCCCGCGGTCGCGCACTCGGCGGTGAACCAGGGTGTCGCGCCTGTCACCTACGGCTCCGGGGACCGCCCGCCACGCGGCAACTACGCCCGTGCCGGAGCCGACTACACCTGCGCCCAGGACTGGAACGCCTACACCGAGGCCGACCACGACACCTTCCGGCGCCTGCATGCGCGGCAGCTGCAGCAGCTGCCGGGACTGGCCTGCGACGAATTCATCGCTGCCGTGCAGCAACTCGGTGCGCCCGGGCGCATCCCGCGCTTCGACGACATATCCGAGCGGCTGCTCAAGGCCACCGGCTGGCAAATCGTCTGCGTGCCGGGCTTGATTCCCGAGGAAGCCTTCTTCGCGCTGCTGGCAGCGCGCAAGTTCCCGGTCACCGACTGGATCCGCCAGCCAGAGGAATTCGACTATGTCGTCGAGCCCGATGTCTTCCACGACCTCTTCGGCCATGTGCCACTGCTCTTCGACGCCACCTTCGCCGACTACATGCAGGCCTACGGCGCCGGCGGCCTGAAGGCCAGCCGCCTGGACGCCTGCGAACTGCTGGCGCGGCTGTATTGGTACACGGTGGAATTCGGCCTCATCGCCACAAAGCAGGGCCTGCGCGCCTACGGCGCCGGCATCCTGAGTTCGGCCGGCGAACTGCGCCACAGCGTCACCAGCCCCGAGCCGCGACGCGTGGCCTTCGACCTGCAGCGGCTGATGCGCAGCCGCTACCGCATCGACACCTTCCAGTCCACCTATTTCGTCGTCGACTCGTTCCGGCAGCTCTTCGAAGCCACCGCGCCCGACTTCACGCCCATCTACGCCCGCGTGCGCGAAACCATTGCACGCGAAGGCGAGGTCGAGGCCGGCGTGGTGCTGCCGGGCGAACGGCAGTTCAGCGCCTGACGGGCTCGGCGAGCCGTGCCTGCACTTCGTCCCAGGGTGCCGGGTGGTCG
>JAABPT010000090.1 GCA_011391855.1 Burkholderiales bacterium | reverse complement strand
GTGGTGTAGGTGGCAGCCGCCAGGTCGACCTCGCCGAAGAAACCCGCGAGCTGCAGTTCCTCGCGCAGCAACTCGGCCGCGTAGCGGCCGTTCTCGATCTGCACGCTCGCCCGCTGCAAGTTCTGCCCGTTGGCCGACGCATCGGCAAACAGGCGCAACAAAGCGGCCGTCATGAGCAGGCCGAGTGTCACGCCGACCATCAGCTCCACCAGGGTCAGCCCGGCCTGTCGCCCCGCGCGGGAAAGGGGTTGTCTGCGTTTTGGCGGCATGGTCAGCATCGTGGAGTCGGAGCGCCGACCGCGGGGTCGCGCAGCAAGGCGACGCACACCGTGGAGGCCACGGCACGGCGCAAGGATTCGTCGGTGAAGGGGTCACTGCCCTGTCCGCACGGGTTGGCCACGCCGCCCGTGGACACGATGCCTTGCCAGGCCACGGCCACCACGAAACGATGGCTGCTGCCGGCGGCGCGCGAAACGCAGCCGCGCGCATTGAGCATCGAGCCGACGCGCGCCGTGCCGCGCGTTTCGTTGCTGCCGCGGATGAGGTTGCTCCACTGGCACAGGTCCAGCGCGGCGCCGGTCTTGCCGCCGCAGTCCTCCACCGCACCGGCACCGACCGGCCCGTCGACGAGGTATTCGTCGGCCCGGGCCCGGTTGGCGTTGAGGCGGGCCACCATGTCTTCCATCAGCACCAGCGCCTGCGAACGCTGCAGGGCCTCGAATTCCGCACTCGAGGCGCGGCTTTGCAAGGCGGCAAAGGCCAGCAGCGCAAAGGCGCTGAGCAGCGCCGCCACCAGCACCTCGATCAACAACGCACCGCGCTGCAACCCCTTGCCGGGCCGGGTCCGGGTCCGGGTCCGTGTCATGTGCAAGCCCCCAGCCGGGCCCGGGTGCGGCCCGAGGCGTCCAGTTCCACACACCGTTGGCTGACCGATCCGGCGGCGTCGGACTGGATGCCGACGCGAACCGCACCGATCGGAACCGACACCCGCCCGTTCAGACCGAACGTGATCGCGCTGCTCGTGCCGCTGGCGGTGACGCCGGACGCCGCGGACTCGCGGCGGGACAGCACTTCCCCGGCCGCGGCCACGGCCCAGCCGTTCTGCCAGCCCGCGCTGTCGGGCGTGACGGTGACGTCGAGCTGGCGCTTCAGCGCCTCGCTGCGGGCCAGGGCGAAATCGGCGGCCAGGTCGTTGGCCAATGCTTTCACGCGCTGCCCGGCGGCAAAGCCGCGCATACCGGGAGCCGCCAGCGCACCGATGATGGCGACCAGCGCCACCGCGGTCATGAGCTCGATCAGGGTCAGGCCGCGCAGCGTTCGTCTCATCACCAGCATCCCGTCTTGTCGGCACCCTTGGTGCCGGCCTGGTCGATGCTCAGCACGCCGCAGCGTTCGCTGGCCTGGCTGCCCTTGGGCGTGGCAACGACCGAGAAGCCGGGTGGCGGCCCCGCCGCGAGTTCCAGCGTCACGGTGTAGTGGTTGCTGACCGCTGCGGGCACGGCCACCCCCACGTTGGCCAGGGCGGCAAAGGCCCGCGTGTCAATCAGGAACTGATGCTGCCGATTGGCCACCGCCATCAGGTAGGCCTGGGCCTCCGAGCGGTGGGACCTGCGCACATGCTCGGTGTAGCTGGGCAAGGCCAGGGCCATCAGGATGCCGACCACGGCCACCGCAATCATCAGCTCGATCAGCGTGAAGCCTCGGCTGCGCGACCGGTGCACCCCAGCCGGGAGCCACGGCCGGGCGCTGCGGGGAGTGGACACGTTTTTGCGCATCCCGTTGCTGTCGGCCGCCGGCGCGCGGAACTTGAGGCGCACCGCGGCGATGCGGCCCGCGGGGTGTGATGCACGGCACGAAGGAGCCCAAGTGGCTTGGGCGTTCCGCTGGATTGCCCGGTGTCAGTGGTCCTTGCGCAGGATGCCCACCGCCGCCGCCGGCGCACCGACCACGAAGACCGTGTAGACGGCGCCGGCGGTCAGCGGCTGGTCGACGGCGCTGAACAGCGGCGTCGCCATCCCGGCCGCGGTGACCGACAGCTGCGCCGTCAGCGTGGCGTCCAGCGCGGCGTAGCCCGAGGCGGCGCCGGGGCCCACACCGTCGGCCACGGGCACGAAGTCGGCCGTCATCGACAGCGGCACCGTCAGGTCGGCCACGCCGTTCACCAGCCGCAGCTTCGCCTGGCGGCTGTTGGCCGGCCGGTGGTTGTCGTCCTCGATCCAACCCGCCAACGGCGCTGCGGCCGTGCCGCGAACCAGCAGCGTGTAGTCGGCGCCGGCGAGCAGCGTCACGGCCGGGGCGGCCAGCGGCGTGCCGTTGACGGCCAGCGCCACCGGCTGCGTGCCGGCCGGCACCAGTGCATACAGGCCCACCGCGGGCGAACCGACGCTGGCCATGAGCACGTTGCCGCCGACGCCGGCGCTCACGGCGCCGCTGTCGGCCACGCCGGCGGCCACGCGCACGCGCGCCAAAGCCGTGTCCTGGCGCTCGATGGCGCCCTGCTGCGTGAGCAAGAGCGCATTCAGCAGCACGCCGCCGCGCGCGGGCGTCAGCACCAGGGTGGCGATCTGCTTGCTGTTCAGCACCAGCGCGGGCAGGTCCAGCCGCAGGTCGGTCTTGCTGCCGGCCGTGGTGACGCGCAGCCGCCAACTCGCGCTGTTCACGGTGAGCGGGCCGCTGGCCGCGCCGTACTCGGTGTCGGCCTGCACGGGCACGGCCGAAGCCAGCGGCTCGTCGGCGCCCGTGAGGTAGATGTCCAGCTTGCTGGCGTCGGGCGAGGCGTTGACCACGCGCAGCAGCGCACGGTCGCTCTCGGGCTCGCCCACGTTGTCGTCGATCAGCATCTGCTGCAGCGCACCTTCGGCGCCGTAGGCCAGCACGGTGTAGTGCTTGTTGCGTTCCAGCGCCGGCGTGAACGACAGCAGCGCGGTGACGGCACCGCTGCGCGTGATCTTGCTGTCGGCTTCGCCGGGGTCCACGTCCACGTAGCTGTCGCTGGCACCGTAGGCGACGTTGCCCTGGCGCAACTCGTCTTCGACGCGCAGGTCCAGCGCCGCGTACGCAGCGCTGGCATTGACCAGGCGCAGCTTCGCCTTGGTGCGGTCGTTGTCGCCACCGCCGCAGGCGGCCAGCAGCAGCGCGGCAATGGCCAGCGCGGTGATCCAGCGAAATGACATGGGGCTCTCCGGACGGGTCGTCAGACGAGCCGCCATCATGCCTGCACCGGCCAGGGGTCCGGCCAACCGGTCTGCCAGTGCGTCGGCACTTGCGACCGTCAGGTCGTCAGGCCGCCGGGCGGCCCGCGCTGTAGGCCTGGTGCAGTTCCAGCCAGAACGCCAGCGGCAGGTCGTTCGCCACCTCGTCGGGCGAGGCGTGCTCGCGCACCCACAGGCCGTGGTGCAGCTCGTGGCTGGAATCGAACCAGCCGCAGCCCGGGGCAGCGTCGTCGGCGCCTTCTTCGCCTTCTTCGCCGACGGCCACCGTGGGCGCGGAACGGGCGGCAGCACGCGGCAAGGCCGGCGTGCGGCCGAGAATGCGGGTGAGCAGGCTGTGCATGGGCGCCTCCGGCAAGGAACAGGACGCCATCGTCTGCGCCGCGCCGCCGCACGGCCATCGCCACGAGGGCGGAGCCCGGCGGGCCCCCGTTCCTGGGCCCCCGCCCGGGGGAGTCCATGCCAAGATCGCGCCATGTGCGGCCGCTATGTCGTTGCCTACGATCCGCAGACGCTGGTGTCGGGCTTCAGCGTCACCCGCGTGACGCCCTTCCCGCGGCGCTGGAACGTCACGCCGCAAAGCCCGGTGCCGGTGGTCTTCGACACGCGCGAGGGCGAGCGGGTGGCCGAACTCATGCGCTGGGGACTGGTGCCGCATTGGGCCAAGGACGCCAGCATCGGCCACAAGCTCAACAATGCGCGCGCCGAGGGTCTGTTCGACAAACCTTCGTTCCGGCAGGCGGCACGGCGCCGGCGCTGCCTGCTGCCGGCCAGCGGGTTCTACGAGTGGCAGACAACGCCGGCCGGCAAACAGCCCTGGTACATCAGTGCCCGCAGTGGCGAACCCTTGGCGATGGCGGGCTTGTTCGAAGCCTGGCGGCCGAGTGAATCCGAAGAGTGGCTGCTCACTTGCTGTGTCATCACGGTGGCTGCCAACGAGCTGATGGCACCGGTACACGACCGCATGCCGGCGCTGCTGGCGCCCGGGGACTGGGCCGCCTGGCTGGCGCGCGACGAACAGGAACCGGCGCGGCTGACACCGCTGCTGGTGCCATGCCCGCCGACATGGCTGCAGGCCTGGCCGGTGTCGCGCGCCGTCAGCCGCGGCACCGCCGAGGGCGAGGCGTTGATCGCTGCCTTGCCCGAGTCACCGCCCACCTAGCCGAAGGGCCGCACGCCGATCCAGGCGGCATGCGCCCAGAAGGCGAAGCCGGCCCAGGCCGCCAGCCCGACCAGCACGACCGCGATCGTCGGCCCCGCGTGGCCGTGCAGGTAGTCCGTGCCCGCGGCCCTGTCGCGCCGGCGCGCGGCCGTGAAACTGGCCACCGACCAGGCCAGGAACCCGCCGAAGAGCAGCAGGTCGGCCAGCATGCCGTTGGCCAGCAGGTGCGCCAGCGCCCACACCTTGACGCCCAGCACCATGGGGTGGTGCAGCTTTGACTTGATAAGGTTTCCGGGAAAGTAAGCAGCCACCAACAGGATGAAGGCCGGGATCGTGAGCAGCGCCGCCAGATGCCGCGTCCAGATCGGCGGCAGCCACAGCATCACCACGTCCTGTCGGGTCTGGGCGTAGCCATAGACGATGGCCACGAAACCGGCGATCGACAGCAGCGAGTAGATGCCCTTCCAGGCGTTCTCGCCCAGGCGCGCGCGCATCTGTGTGCGCCAACCTTCGGCGAAGATGCGCACCGAGTGCACGCCCAGAAAGACGATGAGGCCGACGATCAGCAAGGTCATGGGAGTGGTCGCACGGGGAAGTCGAAGCGCGCATTGTGGCGCCGCTATGCTTGCCCACCATGACCTCAACCCATAGCCCCCGGCCCAACCGTGACGACGGTGCTGACGCCCGCGAAGGCAATTCCGACGCCAGGCCCGGTGTCATGAACAGCCTGCCCGACGGCTATCGCGCCGTGGTCGTGGGCGCCAGCGGCGCCATCGGCTCGGCGCTGGTGCAGGCGCTGCAGGCCGACCCACGCTGCGCCTCGGTGCAGGGGCTGTCACGCCACGGCGACCCGGTGCTGGATCTCTGCGAAGAAGCGTCCATCGCCACGGCAGCGGAACGGCTGCGCGCCGGCGGCCCGGTGCATCTGCTGCTGTGCGCCACCGGGGTGCTGCAGGTCGACGGCCGTGCACCCGAAAAGCGCCTGGCCGAACTCGACGCCGCCACGATGGCGCGGGCGCTGGCCGTCAACGCCGTCGGTCCGGCGCTGCTCATCAAGCACTTCCACGGCCTGTTGCCGCTGCGCGAGCGCGCCTTGCTCGGCGTGCTCTCGGCGCGCGTGGGCAGCATCGGCGACAACCGCCTGGGTGGCTGGTACAGCTACCGCGCCAGCAAGGCGGCGCTGAACATGCTGCTGCGCACCGCCGCCGTGGAGGTGGCACGCCAGCGCCCGCTGGCGGTGCTGGCCGCATTGCACCCGGGCACGGTGCGCTCGCCGCTGTCGGCGCCGATCATCGGCGGGGCCGCGGCCGAGGCTGCCAGTCCGGCCGACGCGGCCCGCCGCTTGCTTTCGGTGCTCGACGCGCTGCCCGCCGAAGGCGCCAGCGGCAGCTTCCACGCCTGGGACGGCGCGCCCGTTCCTTGGTAGCCGGGCCCCGGGCCCATTCGGTTGGGTGCGCCCGCGTGTGGGGGCTTCTTTGCCCTGCCGCGCGGTCGGCCACAATCGCGCCCCGTCCGTTATCTGCTGGTCCAGACCCTGTTCGGAGAGAAAAAGTCATGCCCAAGTCCCCCCCCAAGATCCTCGTGCGCACGCTGCTGGGCCTCGGCTTGGCCGCGGCAGCCCTGACCGCGCAGGCCCAGGCGGCCGAGCCCAAGGTGCTCAACGTCTACAACTGGTCGGACTACATCGCCGACGACACGATCAAGAATTTCGAAAAAGAGACCGGCATCAAGGTCCGTTACGACAACTACGACGCCAACGAGATCCTGCAGGCCAAGCTGATGGCCGGCCGCAGCGGCTACGACATCGTGGTGCCCTCGGCGCATTTCGCCAAGACGCAGATCGCCGGCGGCCTGTACCAGAAGCTCGACCGCGCGCAACTCACCCATTGGGCCAACCTCGACCCGGCGCTGCTGGAGAAACTGGCGTCCATCGACCCCGGCAACGAGCACCTGGTGACCTGGATGTGGGGTTATGTCACCGTGGGCATCAACACCGCCAAGGTCAAGGCCGCCTTGGGCGCCACGCCGCTGCCGGCCAACCCCTGGGCGCTGATCTTCGACCCGCAGTACGCCGCCAAGCTCAAGGGCTGCGGCATCAACGTGCTGGATTCGGCCTCGGAAGTGATGCCGGTGGCCATGATCTACGCCGGCAAGGCGCCTTACAGCAAGACGGCCAAGGACTACGACGCCGCGCGTGAGGTGCTGATGAAGGCGCGCCCCTACGTGACGCGGTTTTCTTCTTCGGGCTATATCAACGACCTCGCCGCCGGCCAGTTGTGCGTGGTGATGGGCTATTCGGGCGACATCAATATCGCCCGCCAGCGCGCCATCGAGACCAAGAGCGGCCACGATATCCAGGCCCTGATCCCGCCCACCGGCGCGACGCTGTTCTTCGACACCATGGCCATCCCCAAGGACGCCAAGAACGTGAAGAACGCGCACCTGTTCATCAACTACATCCTGCGCCCCGAGGTGCATGCGTCGCTGACGAACAAGGTCTTCTACGCCAACCCCAACGCCGCGTCGAAGACGTTCGTGAAGAAGGAAGTGGCCGAGAACCCGACCGTGTTCCTGAACGCCGAGGATCTGAAGAAACTGACCTCGCCCGACGCCGTGCCGCAGGACATCCGCCGCGTGCAGACGCGCATCTTTACCAGCTTCAAGGCCAACACGAAGTAGAACCGGCCCGTCGGCGCCGTTCCGCGCGGCGCCGATAATGCCGGGTTTCCCCTGGCGTGCCCATCATGTTCAAACGTGTCGTCCTGCCCCTGGCCCTGGTGATCGCGCTCGCAACGCTGTATTTCTGGGCCGCGCTGAGCTGGAGTTTCTCGATTGGCGACCGTGCCGGCTGGGTGCAGAAGCTGTCGAACAAGGGCTGGCTGTGCAAGACCTGGGAAGGTGAGCTGGCGCTGGTGTCGCTGCCTGGCACCACGCCGGAGAAGTTCTTCTTCACGATCCGCGACGACGCGGTGGCCGAGCGCGTGAGCCAGGCCATGGGCAAGCGCGTGACGCTGCACTACGAGGAAAAGGTCGGCCTGCCCGGCAGCTGCTTCGGCGAGACGCGGCACTTCGTCAACAAGGTGACCGTGAGCGAGGAAATTCCGCTGGCCGCCGGTGTGATGGTGCCGACGCCGGCCGCGGCAGCCTCGGCGGCCGCCGCGGCAGCGTCGCAGTGACCGCGGGGCCGCCTGGGCGGCCTGGGCCACGTCACCCGGCGTCGTCGCCGAACTTCGGCCCGATCTTGAACACGCCGCTGCAACGCAGCGCCAGCACGCCGTCGGCCCGCGCCAGGCCTTGTGCGAAAACCATCGCGCGCGTGACCTTGAGAACGTCGCACTCGCCCTCGACCCAGGCGCCCAGCGGCACCGGCGCCATGTAGTCCAGCTGCAGGCTGACCGTGGGCAGGAAACGCTGGCCCACCTCGGCGCTCTTGCGGTGCACGCTCACCGGCAGCAGCATGTCGCAGAAGCTGGCCAGCATGCCGCCGTGGCACATGCCCATGGGGTTGCAGTGGCGCGGCTCGACGCGGAAGCCGACCTTGACCACCGCGCCTTCGTGCAGCAGGTACAGCGGCCCGTTGGCGGCAATGAAGCCGCCGCCCACGTCGACGGGCCGGTATCCCGGCGGAACAGGGTGCCCGGGCCCGTGAGCCATGCCCGCTGTTCGCCCTTCGGTCTCTGCGCTCAGGGCTTGTGCCAGACCACCTTCTTGCGCATGCCGACCCAGGCGTCGTAGTTCTTGGCGAACAGATCCTCGACGCGGTTGCGCTTGACCTTGAAGGTGGGTGTGATGAGGTCGTTGTCCACCGTCCAGGCCTCGGTCATGACGACCAGGCAGTCGAGCTGCTCGTGCGGGTCCAGCGCCTCGTTCACGTGCTTCAGGTGCTGCGCCAGAGAGGCTTCGAGCTCGCTCTTGCCGGCGGGGTCGGACACCTTCTTCACCGCGTCAATATTCAGCATCAGCAACGCCAGCGGCTGGCCCAGGTTGGCCCCGGTCACGCAGCAGGCTTCCACCGAGCTGTGCATGACGAGCCGGTCCTCGATCGGTGCCGGTGCCACGTATTTGCCCTTGCTGGTCTTGAACAGGTCCTTCACGCGGCCGGTGATCTTCAGGTGGCCGCGGTCGTCGATGGCGCCCTTGTCGCCTGTGTGCAGCCAGCCGTCGGCGTCGAGCGTGGCGCGCGTCATCTCGGCTTCCTTGTAGTAGCCGAGCATGGTCCACGGGGCCTTGACCTGGATCTCACCGTTGGCCGGGTCGATGCGGCACTGCACCGCGTCGTAGGGGCGGCCCACGGTGCCGAAGCTGTCGGGGTCGCCGGTGGTGATGTGGCTGGCACCCAGGTTCTCGGTCATGCCGTAGCCCTCGGCCACGCGCAGGCCCAGCCGCGCGTACCAACGCAGCAGCTCCACCGGCATGGGTGCGGCGCCGCCGGCGGCGAAGATGCACTGGTCCAGGCCCAGCGCACCCAGCACCTTCTTCTTCACGATGCCGTTCAGGATGGGCAGCTTGAGGAACAGGTCCATCTTCTTCGGCGGCATCTTGACCTGCACGCCCTGCTGGAACTTCACCCACAGCCGCGGCACGCTGAAGAACACCGTGGGCCGTGCGCGCTGCAGGTCCGCGGTGAAGGTGTCCAGGCTCTCCGCGAAGTAAACGTGCATGCCGGTGGCCAGCTGGCCGTGCTCGACCAACGCGCGCTCCACCACGTGTGCAAGCGGCAGGTAGCTGAGCATGCGGCCGTCCTCGCGCAGCGGAACGCGCTGCAGACCCTGCTGCACGGCCATGGCGAAGTTGCCGAAGGTGTGCATCACGCCCTTGGGTGCCCCAGTGGTGCCGCTCGTGTACATGATGGTGGACATGTCGCTGGCGTCGCGCACCGGCTTGCCCTTCAACGGCTCGGTCTTGGCGATGACGTCGTCCCAGCCGCGGTGGCTCTTCTTGGCGTCTTCGGGTGCCAGCGGGTGACTGATGCAGGGCAGGCCGGCCGGGATGCCGGGCTTCATGCCGGCCCAGCCGTCGAGCTTGCCCACGAAGAGCAGCTTGGCTTCACTGTGCTCGAGGATCTGGCGAATGGTGCCGGCCGCCAGCGTGGGGTACAGCGGCACCGAGACGCAGCCCGCCATCCAGATGGCGAAGTCGCTCATCAGCCAATGCGCGGTGTTCTTCGACAGCAGCGCCACCTTGTCGCCGGGCTTCAGACCCAGGCTCTGCAGGTGCGCGGCCACGCGGCGGGTCTGGTCCATGACTTCGCGCCAGGTGTAGTCGCGCACGGCGCCGCCGCCCAGCGGTTGTGTCAGCGCCACGCGGTCGGGCGCGGTCGACTCCCAGTGGTACAGGCGCTGCAGGGCCAATGTGTCGGGGGATGCGGTGAGTGCCATGATCGATGTGGGCCGCGATGGGCCGGCAGTCTGGGTAACCCGTAAGGCTACCGCACCCCGGGCCTCCTGGGCCAGCAGGACATCCCGCATCGCGCACCCCCCTCACGGGGGGGGCAGGGGCGGCGTCACCAGCCGCCCGGCCGCCCAGCCCAGGGCTAGGCCGCCCTGTCGTGCGCCGTGGCGCTGTCGAGTTGCTCCTGCACCTGGCGCGCGGCGCGCAGCACCAGCGTCACGTCCAGGTCGGCTGCGGGGGCCACCGCCAGCACCACGTCGTCCAGCGTCTGCGGCGCGTTGATCAACGCGTGGGCCAGCACCGACAGCGCGCACACCGCTCGCCGCGCCGGCTGCGTGGGCAGCTCATGCGTGGCCTGCGCCACCACGTGGTGGCGCACGCTGGCCACCGCTGCCGCGCCCAGGCCCCAGCTTTCGCACAGCGCGGCGCCCAGGGCGTCGTGGCTGACGCCGAAGCCGGCGTGTTCCAGCGTCAGCAGTTCGGCGTCGCTGGCGGCGGCGCGCAGCATGGCCTTGTAGTGGTCGGCGGCGTGGCGGAACAGCACCGCCTTGCCGCATTCCTCGAACAGACCCGCCGAGTGCGCGGCCCAGGCGTCGAGCGACAGCCGCGCGCCCAGCCGCCCCATGAGCAGGCCGCGACGTGTGGCGCGCTGCCACAGCGGCTCGAGTTCGGCCGCCGGCGGAAAGGCGGCGCGCAGCCCCATCTCGAAAGTGATGGCCGCCACCTCGCGCATGCCGAGGTAGGTGACGGCCTGGTGCACGCTCTGCACGCGGCCCTTCAGCCCGTAGAGCGACGAGTTCACCGCCTTCATCACGGCCGCGGCCAGCGCCATGTCGTTTTCGATCAGGGTGGCGCAGGCCTGCAGGTTGATCTCGTCGTCGGCCAGCAGCAGCGACAGTTGCACCAGCGACTGCGGCTGCGACGGGATGTCGATGTCGAGCGTGCGCAGTTCGGGATTCACGGACATGGCGGTCGGGCGGCAGGCTTGCACAAGGGGGGCAAGCTTGCATGCTAGGCGGGCCGGGCGCGCAACGGACCCTGGAAAGGGGGCGCGATTCGCCCCCACTTCAGGGCCAAGGCTGGGCTGAGCCAGGCAGAAAAAAGCGCCGTCGAAGCGGCGCATTGCAATGGCCGGCTGGTTGCCGGTCTCGGTTCGTCCTGGGTTGTTCTGTCTGTCGTCTCCTCGGGCCCCCAACGACGGAGCGGCCGAAGCCACCCGTCGTGAGTGGGCGGAATGTAGCCCCGGTCCGCTGGCGCGCCATTCGGGCTAACCCGCTGCGGACCCGGAGCGTGCCGCCTCGGCGATCCACTGCGCGGCCCGCTCGGCAATCATCAGGGTGGGCGCGTTGGTATTGCCGCTGGTGATGGTGGGCATGATGCTGGCGTCGGCCACGCGCAAGCCAGCCACGCCGTGCACACGCAGTCGCGCGTCGACCACGGCGCCGGCGTCGCCGGCCGGTCCCATGCGGCAAGTGCCCACGGGGTGGAAGATGGTGGTGCCGATATCGCCGGCCAGGCGCGCCAGTTCCTCGTCGCTTTGGAACTGCACGCCGGGCTTGACCTCGCGCGGCCGGTATTTCGCCAGCGCCGGCATGGCCACGATGCGGCGCGTGAGGCGCAGCGACTCGGCGGCCACCAGCCGGTCTTCGGGCGTGGACAGGTAGCGCGCCTGGATGCGCGGCGCGTCCTCGGGCCGCGGCGAGGCAATGCGCACGAAACCGCGCGAGCCCGGGTTGAGGTTGCACACGCTGGCGGTGAAGGCGTTGTAGCGGTGCAGCGGCTGGCCGAAGGCGTCCAGCGACAAGGGCTGCACGTGGTATTCCACGTTCGGCCACGCGTGCTCCGGCGACGAGCGCGTGAACGCACCCAGCTGCGAAGGCGCCATGCTCATGGGGCCGCTCTGCCTGAGCAGGTACTCCAGGCCGATCATGGCCTTGCCCCAGGGCGAGTTGGCGATCGTATTCAGCGTCTTCACGCCTTCCACCGCGAAGACGGCGCGGATCTGCAGGTGGTCCTGCAGGTTTTCGCCCACGCCCGGCAATTCGTGGCGCGACGTGATGCCATGCGCATGCAGCAGCGCGCCGGCGCCGATGCCCGACAACTGCAGCAACTGCGGCGTGCCCACCGCGCCGGCGGCCAGCACCACTTCACGGGATGCGCGCACCTGCCTTGGCGCACCGCCTGCGGCGGGGCGCAGCTCCAGGCCCACGGCCCGCAGGACGCCGCCCGGCTGATCTTCGAGCAGCACCCGCGTCACCAGCGTATCGGTGACGACTTCGAGATTCGCGCGCCCGGCCGCCGGGCGCAGGAAGGCCTTGCTCGTATTCCAGCGCACGCCGCGCCGCTGGTTGACCTCGAAATAGCCCACTCCTTCGTTGTCGCCGCGGTTGAAGTCGTCGCTGGCGGGGATGCCAAACTCGCGTGCTGCGGCAGCAAAGGCGTCCAGGATCTCCCAGCTCAACCGCTGGCGCTCGACCCGCCATTCGTTCCCCGCGCCATGCCAGGCGTCGGCGCCGCGCCAGTGGTCTTCGTGGCGCGTGAAGAAGGGCAGGCAGGCGTCCCAGCGCCACGCCGCGTCGCCCACCACGGCCGCCCAGTGGTCGTAGTCGCGCGCCTGGCCGCGCATGTAGATCATGCCGTTGATGCTGGAGCAGCCGCCGAGGACGCGGCCGCGCGGGTAGCGCAGCTTGCGGCCGTTCAGGCCGGCGTCTTCCTCGGTGAAATACAGCCAGTCGGTGCGCGGGTTGCCGATGCAGTACAGGTAGCCCACCGGGATGTGGATCCAGTGGTAGTCGTCGCGCCCGCCGGCTTCCACCAGCAGCACGCGGCAGGCCGGGTCGGCGGAAAGACGGTTGGCCAGCAGGCAGCCGGCCGTGCCGGCGCCGACGATGACGTGGTCATAGGTGGCGGCGTCGCGGTTCATGGCTTCACTGCGCCAGGTGGCTGCCCAGCACGGGGAACAGCTTCATCAGTCCGTCGGCCAGCAGTTCCACCGCCATCGCTGCCAGGATCAGCCCCATCAGCCGCGTCATGACGTTGATGCCGGTGCGGCCCAACACCTTGGCGATGCGGCCCGAGGCCGAAAAGACGAGGAAGGTCACGACGCCGATCACCACGCCATAACCCACCAGCACGCCCTGCTCCCACCAGTGGCGCGTCTTCTCGGCGTAGATCACCATGGTGGAGATGGTGGCCGGCCCGGTGAGCAGCGGAATCGTCAGCGGCACCACCGCGATGCTGGCGCCGGCATCGACCTTCTCGTCGCCCTCGCTCACGTCGGCAGGCTTGGTCTCGGCGGGCTGGGCATTGAGCATGGCCAGCGAGCTGATCAGCAGCAGCGTGCCGCCGCCGACCTGGAACGAGGCCAGCGAAATGCCGAAGAATTCGATCACCTTCAGCCCGGCCACGGCGCTGACGGCGATCACCACGAAGGCGGTGAAGGCGCTGATGCGGATCGTGCGCCGGCGCTGCTCGGGCGTGAAGGTCTGCGTGAAGTGGATGAAGAACGGCACCACGCCGATCGGGTTGACGATCGCCAGCAGCGCGATCAGCGGCTTGAGCAGGTCCATGTGCGATGGTAGGCGCGGACTAGCCACGAACGGCCGCGCGGTACGCCCAACCGCCAGGCGCGGATCCACGGGTCAGGGTTTGTACGGGGACGTCAAAACAACACTTGACGAAACACCGCTTTACGGGCAAAGCTTTAGCGACTCCATAATACGGAGTCTGTGTCTGGCAGCCGCACCTTTCGCCTGATTGGTTCATGCAGGGTTGAGCTCCACATGGTTTTATCGATCTTTTAAGGGCTCCCCGTGGGAAACAAACTGTACGTTGGTAATCTGGCCTATTCGGTGCGCGACGACTCGCTGCAAGAGGCATTCGCTCAATTTGGCACCGTGACCTCGGCCAAGGTCATGATGGACCGCGAAACCGGCCGCTCCAAGGGCTTCGGCTTCGTGGAGATGGGCTCCGACGCCGAGGCGCAAGCCGCCGTCAATGGCATGAATGGCCAGGCCCTCGAAGGCCGCGCCATCGTCGTGAACGAAGCCCGCCCGCGTGAAGAACGCCCGGGTGGCTTCGGCGGCGGCGGCGGTGGCCGCAGCGGCGGCGGTGGTGGTGGTTACGGCGGCGGCGGTGGTGGCGGCTACGGTGGTGGCGGCGGCGGTGCTGGCGGTGGCGGCGGTGGCCGCAGCCCCTACGGCGGCGGTGGTGGTGGTGGTCGCAGCCCCTACGGCGGTGGCGGCAGCGGCGGCGGTGGTGGTGGTGGCCGCGGCGGCTACGGCGGCAGCAGCAGTGGTGGCGGTGGCGGCAGCCGCGGCGGCTACTGACCTGACCTGACCCGCGCTGCACGGCGCAAGGAAGACCAGGGCACCTGCGGGTGCCCTTTTTCTTGGGCGGCTAGAACCGCTCCGGCCGCAGCACGGCCACCGCGCCAAAATACATCGCCACGCTGTAATGCGGCGCATAGGTGGCCAGCACATGCGCGGCAATGGCGTCGGCCACCGCCTCGTCGCAGATCACCTTGAGCTCCACCGTGCGGTCGGCCTCCCAGGCACCCTCGCGCACGCCGCTGCGCCCGGCGCCTGATACCTCGGTCAGCGTCCAGCCCTGCGCGCCGCGCTCGCGCACGTCGCGTACGAGTCTCTTCTCGATGGCCGCTTCGGCCACGATGACCAGCAGCGTCTTCGGATGTTTGGCCAGGGTCATGCTGCGGTCCAGCGTTGCGCCAGCGTGATGTACAGCGGAATGCCGACGACGATATTGAACGGAAACGTGATGCCCAGCGCCGCAGTGATCGACAAGGCCGCGTTCGCCTGCGGCACGGCGATGCGCATCGCCGTGGGCGCGGCAATATAGCTGGCGCTGGCCGCCAGGGTGGCCAGCAGTGCCACGCCGCCGGTGCTCAGGTCCAGCGCCAGGCCCACCGCGCCGCCGGCCAGCGCCAGCAACGGCGGCGCGCCCAGGCCGATCACCAGCACCGCGGCGCCGAAGCGCCGCACCTCGGCCAGCCGGCCGCCGGCCACCAGGCCCAGTTCCAGCAGGAACAGCGCCAGCACGCCCTTGAAAGGGTCGATGAACACCGCCTGGATGGGCGCCGTGCCGGCCTCGCCGGCGACAGCCCCGATGGCCAGCCCGCCCAGCAGCAGCAGCACGCTCTTGCCGAACAACACGTCGTGGGCGAGCGCGCCCCAGGAGCCGCTCACGCCAGCACCCGGCCCGTCACGGCGTGCGCTCCAGCGCGCCAACAGGATGCCGGCCACCAGGCCCGGCGCTTCCATGACCGCCACCCACAGTGCGGCATGGCTTTCGTGCGCGATGCCCTGGCGCGCCAGCGCGGCCGACGCCACCGCGTAGGTGACCACGCTCACCGACCCGTAGTGCGCCGCCAGCGCCGCGGCGTCCGCCGCCGCCAGGCGCAGCGCGCGCCCCAGCGGAAACAGCAGGAAGGGAATCACGAAGCCCAGCGCCATGCAGGCCGCCACTTGCGGCGCCAGTGCCGCCAGCGGCTGCTTGCTCAGTTCGATGCCGCCCTTCAGGCCGATGGCCAGCAGCAAGTAGATCGACAGCGTCTCGTACAACGCCTCGGGCAGGCGCAGGTCGCTCTTCACCAGGCGGGCGAAGACCCCGAGAACGAAAAAGAGCACGACGACGTCGATCATCACGGGCGTGGATGCTGGCATACCGCGTGGGCCGCGAGCCGTGGCAGCGGGTCATGCCCCCGCGCGCCGCGGGCCCACGCGGCCTTCAGGTGCGCCGTGGCTTGCGTCCGCGGCCGGCGAACAACTTGTCGAACAACGGGTTGGGCAGCAGCCGCAGCAACTTGGCCACCACGGCCATCTGCCACGGAATGACACGGTAGCTGCTGCCGGCCTGGATGCTGCGGAAGGCCTGTTCGGCGAACCGCTCCGCCGGCATCAGGAACGGCATCGGATAGGGGTTGTGCGCCGTCAGCGGCGTGGCGATATAGCCCGGCAGCAGCGTCACCACCGTCACCCCGCTGCCGCGGGTTTCGCCGCGCAGGCTTTCGAGATAAGCCACCACGGCCGCCTTGCTGGCGCAAGTGGCGCCGTGCCCGGGCAGGCCGCGGATCGCATTCACGCTGGCAATGCCCACCAGCGTGCCCGAACCGCGCTCGCGCATGGGGCGCAGGAAGGGGTGGAAGGTGGCGGCCAGCCCAACGTTGTTGGTGGCGAAGGTGTCGCGCAGCACGTCGAGGTCGGCGCGTTCGGCGGTGTCCATGCCCACGCTGATGCCGGCGCAGGCCAGCACCACGTCGGGCAAGCCCTGGCGCGCCATGCAGTCGTTGCCGGCAGCGACGATGCTGTCGACGACGGACACATCGGCGGCATAGATGCCCACGCGTTGATCGTCCAGCCCTTGCGCGCGCGCCCAGGCCTCCATCTCACCGGTGCGCCGCGCCGCCAGTGCCAGCCGCCAGCCGGCCTGGGCGTAGCGCGCGGCCAGCGCCTGTCCGATGCCGCTGGAGGCGCCGGTGATGAAAATCAGAGGTGCACTCATGACGCGGCGCTGCCCTTCAAAGTCTGCCGGCCGATCACCGCTGCTCGCCGCTGCTCAGCGCCGCTCAGCGCCCGGCGCCGACGGCCGGCGCCCGCGGCGACATCACCACCCGCATGGGGCCTTTCAGGTCGAGCCGGCGCGCCGCGTGGTCATAGTCCATCCCCGCGGCGCGCATTTCGCTGCCGGGGGCCTGCACCTGCACCGGCAGATGCGTGCGCACGCGCTCGGTCACGAAGAAGGCGTGCAGGAATTCGCTGCGCATCACCAGCACTTGCCCGGCGGCATCTTCGCTGCGGACCTCGGCGCCACCGAGCAGCTGCATTTCGCTGCCATCGCCGTTGCCGACGGCGCGGGCTGCACGCGCCTGCGTCACGCGGCCGCCGGCGGCGATGGAAAGGATGTGCACGCCGTCGATCTCGATGCGGTCGGTGGCCGGGAAATGCCGCAGGTGATCGCCTTCGATGCGCAGTTTCAGCGCGCCGGCAGCGTCGAACCGGTCGAGCGAAAACGCCGTCATCGTGTAGTCGGGGTCCTTCGAGACCGGCCGTTCGGCCAACTCCCCGGCCGGCCGCGGTGAATTCTTGACCAACCACCAGGTGGCCAGCGCCAGCACCGCCATCAGCAGCAGCGGCAAATAGGTCGCCAGCGCGTCGCGGATTCGCAGGCCCCACGGCCGCGCCGCCCGCGGCGGGCCCGCCGGCGCGCCCAGCGAGATCGGCACCTCGGGCAGGTCGGGCAGGTGCAGCTCGACCGTCATGGCACGGCCTCAGGCGCCGTCCAGCGTCTGCAGATGGCCCTGCAGCAGCGGCACGTAGCGGCCCGTGGCCATCAACAGCAGGTCGCAGAATTCGCGGGCCGCGCCATGGCCGCCGCTGGCCGCGGTGACATGGTGCGCCACCGCCTTGGCTTCGGCGTGGGCATTCGCCGGTGCGCAGGCAAAGCCGGCGCGGGCCAGCAGCGGCAGGTCGGGCCAGTCGTCGCCCATGGCCGCCACCTCGGGCCAGTCCAGGCCCAGCGTGGCCAGCAGCGCCTGGGCCGCGGCCAGCTTGTCGCCGGCGCCGTAGACCGCGTGCACCAGACCCAGGTCGAGGATGCGCCGGCGCACCGCGGGCGAATCGCGCCCGGTGATGACCAGCGGCTCGATGCCGCCCTGCTTCAGCAGCTTCAGTCCATGGCCGTCGAGCGTGCTGAAGGCCTTGACCGTCTCGCCGCGCTCGCCGATGTACAGGCGGCCATCGGTGAGCACGCCGTCGACGTCGAAGATGGCCGCTTTCATGCCCAGGCCGGGGCCCATCGCGCGCAGCAGCAGCTCGGGGGGAAAACTCAGCGCGAACCCCGCCGGCATGTTCAGATCACCTTCGCCCGCATCAGGTCGTTGGAGTTGAGTGCGCCCACGAGCACGCCCGCCTCGTCGACCACCAGCACGCTGGTGATGCGGTGCGCTTCCATCACGCCGGCGGCGTCCACCGCCAGCGCATCGGCGCGCACCAGACGCGGGCCGCGGTGCATCACTTCTTCGGCGGTGAGCGCGCGCAGGTCGGCGCCGCGCTCGATGAGGCGGCGCAGGTCACCGTCGGTGAAGATGCCGATCGGGCGGCCTGCGCCGTCGGCCACGGCCGTGAAGCCCAGGCCCTTGCCGGTCATCTCGCGCAGCAGTTCGTTGAAACTGGCCGCCGGTGCCACCTTCGGCACGGCGTCGCCACTGCGCATGAGGTCACGCACGTGCATCAGCAGCTTGCGGCCGAGCGAGCCGCCGGGGTGCGAACGCGCGAAGTCCTCCTCGCGAAAGCCGCGCGCGTCGAGCAGCGCCACGGCCAAAGCGTCACCCAGTGCCATCTGCGCCGTGGTGCTGGCGGTGGGTGCCAGGTTCAGCGGGCAAGCCTCTTCGTCCACAGCGCTGGACAGCACCATGTCGGCATGCCGCGCCAGCGTGGATTCGGGCTGGCCCGTCATCGCCACCAGCGTCACGCCCAGGCGCCGCATCGCCGGCAGGATGGCCGCGAGTTCGTCGCTTTCGCCGCTGTTGCTGATGGCCAGCACCACGTCGCCGGCCATCACCATGCCCAGGTCGCCATGGCTGGCCTCGGCCGGGTGCACGAAGAACGCCGGCGTGCCGGTGGAAGCCAGCGTGGCCGCGGTCTTGCGGCCCACGTGGCCGCTCTTGCCCATGCCCATCACGACCACGCGGCCGCGGCATTCCAGCATGGCCTGCACGGCGCGCGCGAAGCCCTCGCCCTGCCGCGCCGCCAGCGCCAGCAGCGCACGCGCCTCGATCTCGAAGGTGCGCCCGGCCAGGCGCAGCGCACGTTCGGCGTCGAAGGGGCGGGCAGGGGTCACGGCAAGGCGGTCGAATACGATCGAGTCATTCTAGGCACCCATGGCCACCACCCTCGAACTGACACTGCTGTATCTCGTCGCCGCGGTGATCGGCGTCGTGATCTTCAGGACGCTCAAGCTGCCGCCGATGCTGGGCTACTTGGTGGTGGGGGTGGTGATCGGGCCGCATGCGCTGGCCTTGGCGCGGGACAGCGCCGGCGTGCAGTATCTGGCCGAGTTCGGCGTCGTGTTCCTGATGTTCGTCATCGGGCTCGAATTCAACCTGCCCAAGCTGCGCAGCATGCGCACGCTGGTGTTCGGGCTGGGCATGTCGCAGGTGGTGCTCACCGTGGCCGGCACGCTGGCCGGTCACCTGCTGCTGGTGTGGGTGTGGAACGCCCTGAGCTCGCGGCCCTGGGAACTGGGCTGGCAGGGCGCCGTGGTGCTGGGCAGCGCCATGGCCATGTCATCCACCGCCATCGTGGCCAAGCTGCTGGCCGAGCGGCTGGAGCTGGAGGCCGAGCATGGCCGCCGCGTCATGGGCGTGCTGCTGTTCCAGGATCTGGCCGTGGTGCCGCTGTTGGTGCTGATCCCGGCGCTGGGGTCCAGCGGCGAGGACCTGGCCACTGCGATGGGCTGGGCCATGCTCAAGGCGGCCGCGCTGCTGGCCGTGCTGCTGGTGGGCGGCCAGCGTGTCATGCGCTGGTGGCTCACCCAGGTGGCGCGACGCAAGAGCGAGGAACTCTTCGTGCTGAACCTGCTGCTCATCACGCTGGGGCTGGCCTGGGTCACCGAACATTTCGGCTTGTCGCTCGCGCTGGGCGCCTTCGTCGCCGGCATGCTGGTGGCCGAGACCGAATTCAAGCACCAGGTGGAAACCGACATCCGGCCCTTCCACGACGTACTGCTGGGCCTGTTCTTCATCACCATCGGCATGAAGCTGGACTGGCGCCCGGTGCTCGAACAGTGGTTCCTGGTGCTGCTGCTCACCAGCGTACCGGTGCTCGTGAAATTCGCCCTGGTGGCCGGGCTGGCGCGGCTCTTCGGTGCCCAGCCGGGCGTGGCGCTGCGCACTGGGCTGTACCTGGCACAGGCGGGTGAATTCGGCTTCGTGCTGCTGACGCTGGGTGCCGGCCGCGGACTGGTGGCGCCGGAATGGGTGAGCCCGGTCCTGGCCAGCATGGTGCTGTCGATGCTGGCCACGCCCTTCCTCATCATGTACAGCGGCCAGATCGTCAACCGGCTGAGTGCCACCGACTGGATGATGCAGTCGCTGGCGCTGACCACCATCGCGCGCAAGGCCATCGCCACCGAACGCCACGTCATCATCTGCGGCTATGGCCGCAGCGGCCAGAACCTGGCGCGGCTGCTGGTGCCCGAGGGCATTCCGTACATGGCGCTGGACCTCGACCCCGACCGCGTGCGCCAGGCCGCCGCCGCCGGCCAGAGCGTGGTCTTCGGTGACGCGGCGCGGCTGCAAAGCCTGATGGCCGCCGGCCTGGCGCGCGCCGCCGCGGTGGTGGTGAGCTACCCCGACACGCCCTCGGCGCTGAAGATCCTGCGCCTGGTGCAGGAACATGCGCCGCGGGTGCCGGTGGTCGTGCGCACGGTGGACGACACCGACCTCGACAAGCTGCGCGCCGCCGGCGCGACCGAGGTGGTGCCCGAGGCCATCGAAGGCTCGCTCATGCTGGCCGGCCATGCGCTGGCGCTGGTGGGCGTGCCCATGCAGCGCGTGGTACGCATCACGCGCGACGCGCGCGACGCCCGCTACAGCCTGCTGCGCGGCTACTTCCACGGCGCTGACGACGACACCGTGGAAGAACTGCACCAGGCGCGGCTGCGCAGCGTGACCGTGCCCGACGCGGCGCGCTGCATCGGCCAGCCGCTGGAGCGCCTGGCACTGCATGCAAAAGGCGTGAGCGTGGTGTCGATTCGGCGTGCCACCGGTGGGGGCACTCCGCCACTGCCCGAGCACGTGATCGCGGCCGGCGATACGCTGGTGCTTTCAGGGTTGCCCGAACCGCTGGCGCTGGCCGAAGAGAGACTGCTGCGCGGCTGAGAGGCCGCCCACGACGGCTGTCTTGCGTAAGGCCCAGCAAAGAGGAAGAGCAAATTTCGGCGAGGCCACGCTCTTTCTCGTCCTGCTGCGGGCCCGGGCACCTGAAGACCACTGGAGTGACGATGCCCCGACGACGCGATGTGCTGACCGCCAGCCTTCTGCTGCCCCTGGCCCCAAGGCTTGCCCTGGCCAGCGACGAAACCGAGCGGCTGCTGCGCGCCGGTGGGGTCGTGATCGCCTTGCGCCATGCGCTGGCGCCGGGCACCTTCGACCCACCGAATTTCACGCTGGGCGACTGCAGCACGCAGCGCAACCTGAGCGAGGCAGGTCGCGCGCAGGCACGCCGCATCGGGCAGTGGTTCCAGGCCCGCGGCCTGCCGCCCGCGACGGTGCGCTCCAGCCCCTGGTGCCGCTGCGTGGACACCGCCACGCTGGCCTTCGGCCGCACCGAACCCTGGCCGGCGCTGGGTTCGCCGCGCGGGTCGCCCGAGCAGACCAATGCCGACCATTTGCAGCAACTGCGCTCCGCCCTGGCCGCGGCGAGCGCACAGCGCGGGCGCTTCGAGGCCTGGGTGACGCACATGTTCGTGCTGTCCGACCTGACGCAGCAGGGTTCTTCTTCCGGCGAAGGCCTGGTGCTGCGGGCCGACGCCTCGGGCGCGGTGCAGGTGCTGGCGCGCCTGGCGCCGGCCTGAGCCGCGCCGCCACGGCGCCGCCGCCTATCATTCTGCGCATGGCCGCCGACCCCACCGTCTCGCCTTCGGACTACATCCGCGCGCACATCCGCACCGTGCCCGACTGGCCGGCGCCCGGCGTCATGTTCCGCGACATCACGCCGCTGCTGAGCCAGCCGCGTGTCTTCCGCGTCCTCATCGACCAGTTCGTGCACCGCTATTTCGATGTGCGGCCCGACGTCATTGCCGGGCTCGACGCACGCGGCTTCATCATCGGCAGCGTCGTGGCCTACGAGCTGAACGTGGGTTTCGTGCCGATCCGCAAGAAGGGCAAGCTGCCGTTCACCACGGTGGAGGAGACCTACGAGCTGGAGTACGGCAGCGCCACGGTGGAAATGCACACCGACTCCGTGAAGCCCGGCGACCGCGTGCTGCTCATCGACGACCTCATCGCCACCGGCGGCACCATGATGGCGGGCAAGAAGCTGCTCGAGCGGCTGGGCGCGCAGGTGATCGAGGGCGCCGCCATCGTCGACCTGCCCGAGCTCGGCGGCTCCGACAGACTGCGTGCGGCGGGGCTGGCGCTGTTCACGCTGGTGCATTTCGACGGGCATTGAGCCCGGGGCCGGCCCTCGCGCCGGCAACGTGCCGCAGCCGAACGGCTGGCGTTGTGGCCTAATCCGCGGTTCGATTTCCTTTTGCCTACCCTTTGCCGGAGCCTGCCATGGCCAACAAGATCAGAACCGAAGCCGACCGTCGTGCCACCCCACCCGTGCCGCCCACGCCGGGCACCAATCGCACCACGGGCCGCGGCCAGAAGGTCAGCCAGGAGCGCGGCTCGCACACGCGCAGCAAGAAGAACCCGGGCAAGCGCGCCGGCAAGGGCGGCAGCTGAGCCGCACGACCTGGCTGACGCGCCACTAGCCCCGGACCGACTGGCGCACCGCGCCCCCGGGCGGCCACGGGCTGGCGCGCGCCACCCCCATGCTGCGCATCACCGAACTGCGCCTGCCGCTGGACCACGCCGAGGCCGCACTGCGCACGGCGGTCTTGTCGCGCCTGGGCCTGGCCGAAGCCGACCTGCTGCGCCACACCGTATTCAAGCGCGCCCACGACGCGCGCAAGAAGTCGGCGGTGGTGCTGATCTATACCGTCGACTGTGAACTGAACGCCAACGTCGAAGAAGCCGCTCTGCTGCGGCGCCACGCCGGCGACCCGCACGTGCGGGCCACTCCAGACACCCGCTACCGATTCATCGGCCACGCCCCTGCCGACTTCCACGCCGCTTGCCGGCCGCGGCCGCTGGTCGTCGGCTTCGGCCCCTGCGGCCTGTTCGCGGCGCTGATCCTGGCCCAGATGGGGTTGCGTCCGCTGGTGCTGGAACGTGGCCGCCGCGTGCGCGAACGCACCAAGGACACCTGGGGTCTGTGGCGCCGCGGCGTGCTCGACCCTGAATCCAACGTGCAGTTCGGCGAAGGCGGCGCCGGCACATTTTCCGACGGCAAGCTGTGGAGCCAGATCAGCGACCCGCGCCACCTCACGCGCAAGGTGCTCACCGAATTCGTCAAGGCTGGCGCGCCAGAAGAGATTCTCTTCGTGAGCAAGCCGCACATCGGCACCTTCCGGCTGGTGGGCAT
>JAABPT010000078.1 GCA_011391855.1 Burkholderiales bacterium | reverse complement strand
CATCAGTTCAGCCACCTGCGCCTTGAAGCGCTTGCGTCCCACCCGGCCGTTCAGCAGGATCAGCATCCGGCCGGCAATCTGGCCGCCACGCTCGTGCATGCCTGACCACGAAATGCGTGAGCCGACATAGAGCGCAGGCAGGCGGCTCGGGTCGTTGGCCAGCACCTTGGCGCTGAAACCCTTCAAAAACGACTTCTTGACCACCGCCATCTCGCCGGCGACGTGGGCCCGGACGTCCTGTTTGATCTCCGCGGCTTCAGTGGCCAGTGCCAAGGTGGCGACCAGCGAAGTCCGCAGCCTTCCGCACTAACCCGCGACAACACGCGGCTTCTGGCGCGATCAGACGAAAAAAAGCCCCAACCGAGAGTGGTTGGGGCTTCGGGACTGGTGGAACCGGGGGGAATCGAACCCCCGTCCGCAAGCCATCACCGGACGGTTCTACATGCGTAGCTGTCTGATTTGGTTTTAAGGCCCCCGGTCGCGCAGCAGCACGCTACCTGGGTCCCGAGTCATTTGGTTTTAAGCCCGCAACGAATGACACGCTGCAGGACGAGCCAATGTGAATAACCTCGCAGTCTTCGGGTTTGACCCCTCAGACCCAGCCCATCGGCCAACTGTTGCGAGGCTCACCGGTTTTAAGCGGCGAGGGCGTACGAAGTATCGTTCGCAGTTACTTTGTTTCCAGTGGATTTACGAGCGAACTGGTGCTCGGCATGCCCCGCGCCGACTCCGTACCCACGTCGAAGCCTGGTCGGTCCCATACCTCTGAGTTTAGGCCAGATCGGGCGATCTCAAGAGGTCCGTGGGTCGCCCGGCAAAAAACCCGCGGCCAACGGCAGCCGCACGCTGAAGGTGGGACCGGCACCCGCAGGACTGGCAGCCTAAATCTCGCCGCCCATCAGATGCACCAGCGCCCGCGTCACCGCCAGGTTGCGCGGACTCGGCCATCGCGGACGGCGCCCGGCTTCAGTGCGCCGCGTGCACCTTCTCGCCAGCCTTCAGCCGGTACACCGTGCCGCAATAAGGGCAGCGGCCTTCGCCGGTGGTGGCCACGTCGATGAAGACCTTGGGGTGGTTGCTCCACAGCGCCATGCGCGGGTTGGGGCAGAAGGTGACGCCGGGGCCGATCAGTTCGGCGGCGGAGAGTTCGACCACGGTTTTGGGTTCGTCCATGCTCAGACCCGCGTCAGCCATTCGGCATATTTCGGGTTGCGGCCGTTGACGATGTCGAAGAACGCCGCCTGGATCTTCTCGGTGATCGGGCCGCGGCCGCCGCTGCCGAGTTCGATGCGGTCGAGTTCGCGGATCGGTGTCACCTCGGCGGCGGTGCCGGTGAAGAAGGCCTCGTCGCAGATGTAGACCTCGTCGCGCGTGATGCGCTTTTCCACCAGCTTGAGATTGAGATCCGAGCAGATGTGCAGGATGGTGTCGCGCGTGATGCCGTTCAGCGCCCCGGCCGAAAGGTCCGGGGTGTAGACCACGCCCTTCTTGATGACGAACAGGTTCTCGCCCGCGCCTTCGCTGACGAAACCCGCAGGGTCCAGCAGCAGGGCTTCGTCGTAGCCTTCGTCGGTGACCTCCATATTGGCCAGGATCGAGTTGGTGTAGTTGCTCACCGCCTTGGCCTGCGTCATGGTGATATTGACGTGGTGGCGGGTGTAGCTGCTGGTCTTGACGCGGATGCCGCGCGCCATGCCTTCTTCGCCCAGGTAGGCGCCCCAGGGCCAGGCGGCCACCATCAGGTGGATGGTGTTGCCCTTGGGGCTGACGCCGAGCTTCTTGTCGCCGATCCAGACCAGCGGGCGCAGATAGCAGCTCTCCAGCTGGTTCACGCGCACCACTTCGCGCTGGGCTTCCATCACCTGTGCCGGCGTGAAGGGGATCTTCATGCGCAGGATCTTGGCGCTGTTGAACAGCCGCTCGGTGTGCTCGGGCAGGCGAAAGATCGCTGTGCCCTGCGCCGTCTTGTAGGCGCGAACGCCCTCGAAGGCGCCGCAGCCGTAGTGCAGCGTGTGGCTCAGCACGTGAATCTTGGCGTCGCGCCATTCGACCAGCTGGCCGTCCATCCAGATCTTGCCGTCACGGTCGGACATCGACATGGGAGCTCCTCGGGGCGTGAAAAGTGGAATCGCTGATTTTAGGGGCCGCGGCCCAGTCGACCAGCGGCGGTCTAACCGCACGGTCTGTGCCGAATTCCGGCAATCACCCCCCGTGGCTGCGGGGGTCGGGCCACCCCACGACCCGATGCACGCGGCCTAGCATCGTTTCCATGGTTGACTCCTACAGAAAGTCGCAGAGCATCATGAAGATCCACTCCCTGTTTTGCAGCGCATTCGGCATCGGCGCTCTGGCCCTGGTTTCGGCACATGCAGCGCCGCCCGCGGTGCCCGCCGTGTCCTGCGCGGACTCGCTCGCCACCGTCGCCAATGCCGCCTACGCCGGCCAGTGCCAGGGCAGCTTTGCCGGCAACCTCTCTGAAGGGAAGGTCTCGATCGCGGTCTTTGGCGACCTGAGCTTTTCTCTTGCCGGCACCAGCGAAGATGCCGGCGGCGGCTTCACCAACCATCCGGAAGGTCAGTCCACAGGCACGCTGGAACTCGATACGCCGATGACCGGCCTGTTCGTGATCGGCATCAAGGGCGCCAACAGCTACAGCCTCTATCTCTTCGACGGCGGCGCCGGTGGCGTGTCCAGCATCGGTTTCGACACGCTCGGCGTCGTCAAGGGCAATGGCACTCCCGGCCCCGGACTTTCACATGCAGCGCTGTTCACAGCGGTCGTGCCCGAGCCCGGCACCTATGCGCTGCTGCTGGCCGGGCTGGCCGCCGTGGGCCTGATCGCGCGCCGCCGCAGGCAAGACTGAAACAGCTCAGGCCGGCGCGGGCGCAGCCGGCTCTTCTTGCCGCAGCAGCCGCCAAGCGGCAACGCGGCCGCGGCGCAGTTCCACCTGTACTTCGGCGCCCGCGTCGTCGCACCAGGCCCAGGTTTCCGGGTCTTCGGCCACGCGCCGGCCCAGGCTGCGCGTGAGCGCCAGCACCTGCGGCAGGCGCAGGCCGGCGCGGAGCTTGGCGTGCAGCATCACGGCATTGGGCACCGTGCCCACCGGCCGCTGCGAAGCCACGCGCAGCACGCGCAGCGCGCGGCTGAACTGCAGCAGCAGCCAGAACACCACCACGCCCAAGGCCAGCAGCACACCGGGCCAGCCATAACCCGCATAACCCACGGCCACGGCGACGACCGCCAGGGACCAGCCGATCCAGGCCGTCATGCCGCGGCCCCGCTGGCGGCCTTCAAGCAGAATCGCAACGATGGATCGGCTGCAGACATGGGTGATCAACCTCGACCGGGCGCCCGATCGGCTGGAGCGCATCAGCCGGCAGTTGCAGCGCCTGGGGCTGCCCTTCACGCGGCTGCCGGCGGTGGATGCGCGGGTCTTGACTGCCGACCAGCGCGCCACGCTGGACGAGGCGGGCTACCGCCGCAAACACGGCATGGAACCGTTGCCGGGTGAGTTGGGATGTTACCTGTCGCATGTGGAGTCGATGCGCCTGTTCCTGGCCGGCAGCGCCGAATTCGCGCTGATCCTGGAAGACGACGTGCTGCTGCACGACAGCCTGCCGGCCGTGCTGCACGGCCTGCTTCGGCACGCCGAACGCTGGGACATGGCCAAGCTCTCGGCCGTGCACTCGGGCACGCCGCAGCCGGTGCTGGAGGTGGCGCCGGGGCACCAGCTGGCCGTGATGCTGAGCCGCTGCACGGGCGCCAGCGCCTACCTCGTGAACCGCCGCGCCGGGCAGGCCTACTTGCGTGAACCCGGAGGACTGCTGCCCATGCAACTGCCCTACGACCATGTCTTCGACCAGGGCTGGCGCTTCCACCTGAAGGTGCGGCTCGTCACGCCCACGCCCTGCGGCCACGACGACCGCATCGCCTCCACCATGGGCTACAGCAGCGCGCCGACGCGCAAATTCCACTGGACGCGACGGCTGCCGGCCTTTGCCTACCGGCTGGGCAACGAAGCGCGACGGCTGTTGTACGGGCTGGCGTCGCTGGTGCGTGAGCGGCTGGGTTGGTAGGCGGGCGACCGCACATGCGGTGCCCTGTCGCAAATCAGCGGCAGCATTCAGCCTCGGTGCGCCCCACGCGCCCGGTGCGCAGCGCATCGGCCCAGTCACCGCGGCGGGCCGCCTCGGCCTGGCGGGCGGCGGCGGCCGAGTCGTAGGCCGTCAGGCGCTGCTGCACCCGCCAGCCCGCCGCCACGCGTTCGACCAGCGCCCAGCGTGCATGCGGACTGCCTGTTTCCATGCGGTGCGCGTGCGGGTGGTCGTCGTCGAAGGCCGGCAGGCCCACGCTGCCGGGGTTGACGACCAGCGTGCCGCCGCATTGCGCCACGCGCGGCATGTGGGTGTGACCACACAGCACCAGCGGCGCCTTGATCGTGCCCAGGCGGTCTGCCACTTCGGCCGCGGTGGCGGCGCGCACGCCGGGTGAACCCTTGAAGCCGTGGTCGGACATCACGGTCTCCAGGAAATACTCCAGGTCGCTGGCGGGTGTGCCGTGGCAGCACCAGAGGCCGTCGCCGAGGTCCAGCGTGGCCGGCAGTGCGGCCAGCCAGGTCAGGGCGTCGTCGCTCAGCCGGGCCCGGGCGAAGGCATCGGCCGGGCCCATGCGGTCGACGGGCAGCGTCAGCAACTGGCGTTCATGATTGCCGCGGATCGTGGGCCAGGCCAGCGTGCGCAACAGCGTGGCGGTCTCCTGCGGCCACAGCGGGCCGGAGACGATGTCGCCCAGGTTCACGACGCGGTCGACCCGCTCGCAGCCGATCTCGGCCAGTACCGCTTGCAGTGCCGGCAGGTTGCCGTGGATATCGGAGACGACCGCCAGCCGCATGGCACCGCATCAAGTAGGGCGGCGCAGGAAGTCGGCGCGCAGCGCGGCCGGCAGCCGCTTGGCGATGAAAGTAATGGCCAGCGGCACCAGCACCAGGTCGTCGACGACACCCAGCAGCGGAATCGTCTCCGGCAGCAGGTCCACCGGCGACAGCACGTAGATCACCATCACCGCCACCGCTGGCTTCAACCAGCCCGGTGCCAGCGGGTGCCGCAGCGCGAACCACAGCAGCCGTGCGTCGCCGCGGATCACCGACCACAGGACCGACAGGCGCTTCCACATCGTTGGCACTCCTCGCTCGGCAGCACGCCGAATCCGTAAGGTAGGGACGGGAGCGGCGATGACAAGGTGCCGCCGCAACGACCCGCAGGCGACCAGGAGCACTCAGTTCAAGCCGCGCACCACGTCGATGGCCTGCTCGATGCGCTCCACGGCGTGGATGGTGAGACCCTCGATGGCCTTCTTCGGCGCATTGGCCTTGGGCACCACGGCCACCGAAAAGCCGAGCTTGGCCGCCTCCTTGAGCCTTTCCTGCCCGCGCGGCGCCGGCCGCACCTCACCCGCCAGCCCCACTTCGCCGAAGGCAATGAAGCCGCGCGGCAGCGCGCGCCCGCGCAGGCTGCCCTGAATCGCCAACAGCACCGCCAGGTCGGCCGCTGGCTCGCTGATGCGCACGCCGCCGACAGCATTCACGAACACGTCCTGGTCCATGCACGAGACGCCGGCGTGGCGGTGCAGCACCGCCAGCAGCATGGCCAGGCGGTCACGGTCCAGTCCCACGCTCAACCGGCGCGGGCTCGGGCCGCCGCTGTCGACCAGCGCCTGGATCTCCACCAGCAGCGGCCGCGTGCCCTCCAGTGTGACGAGCACGCAGCTGCCCGGCACCGGGTCGCCGTGCGTCGAAAGAAAGATGGCGCTCGGGTTGCTCACGCCCTTCAGCCCGCGCTCGGTCATGGCGAAGACGCCGATCTCGTTGACGGCGCCGAAGCGGTTCTTGATGGCGCGCACCAGGCGGAAACTGCTGTGCGTGTCGCCCTCGAAATAGAGCACGGTGTCGACCATGTGCTCCAGCACGCGCGGCCCGGCCAGCGCACCTTCCTTGGTGACGTGGCCGACGAAGACCATCGCGATGCCGCTCGTCTTGGCCACGCGCGTGAGTTGCGCCGCGCATTCGCGCACCTGCGACACCGATCCGGGCGCCGAGGTGAGCTGGTCGGAATAGACGGTCTGGATCGAGTCGATGACGCAGAAGGCCGGCGCCTCGGCTTCCAGCGTGGCAACAATCCTCTCGAGCTGGATCTCGGCCAGCACGCGCACCCGCTGGCCGGAAAGCCCCAGCCGGCGCGCGCGCAGCGCCACCTGCGCGGCGCTTTCCTCGCCGGTGACGTAGAGCACCTTCATCTGCCCCGACAGCGCGTCCAGCGCCTGCAACAGCAGCGTGCTCTTGCCGATGCCGGGGTCGCCGCCGATCAGCACCACGGCACCTTCGACGATGCCGCCGCCAAGCACGCGGTCGAGTTCTTCCTGCCCGGTGGGTGTGCGCGCCACCTCGGCGGCGTCGATCTCGCTCAGCGTCGCGACCGGGAACGATTTCGCCAGCGACTGGAATCGGTTCTTCGCCGGCCCAACGGCTTCGGCCACCGTCTCGTCGAGCGAATTCCAGGCGCCGCAATGCGGGCACTTGCCCAGCCACTTGGCGTTGCTGCCGCCGCATTCGCGGCAGGTGTAGACGGTCTTGG
>JAABPT010000077.1 GCA_011391855.1 Burkholderiales bacterium | reverse complement strand
CGATCGCTCCAGCGGGTCGCGCTCGCGCATCTTGGTCGCCAGCGGCGCCAGGTCCTTGTATTTCTTGTAATTGGTCTTGCCCTGTTCGAACAACACCTTTTCCACGTTGCAGACACGTGCGTAATCGGTGCTGGCCGCGGCTTCTTCGCCCTTGAAGCGCTTCTGGCGCAGCAGCAGTTCCTTGAAGTCGACCTGGTGGCCGTCGAAGTCGGGGCCGTCGACGCAGGCGAACTTGATCTCGCTGCCCACCGTCACGCGGCACGAACCGCACATGCCGGTGCCGTCGACCATGATGGCGTTCAGCGACACCATGGTCTTCACGCCGCTGGGGCGCGAGGTCTCGACGCAGGCGTTCATCATCGGCAGCGGGCCGATGGCCACCACCAGGTCGGGGCGGTCGTTGTTCAGCACGTCCAGCAGCGCAGCATTCACGAAGCCCGGCCGGCCGTAGCTGCCGTCGTCGGTGCAGACGATGAGGTTGTCGCACCAGCGGCCGAACTGCTCTTCCCAGAACACCAGGTCCTTGTTGCGAAAGCCGATGATGCCGGTGGTGCGGTTGCCGGCTTCCTTGAAGGCGCGCAGCTGCGGATAGACCGGCGCCACGCCCAGGCCGCCGCCGACCAGCACCACGTGACCGACCTGGCTGACATGTTGGGGCAGACCGAGCGGGCCCACGAAGTCGGCGATGCTGTCGCCTTGCTTGTAGTGGTCGCGCATCTCCAGCGTGGTCTTGCCGAGCGCCTGGATGACCATGGTGATGGTGCCCTTGTCGCGGTCGAAGTCGGCCACCGTGAGCGGGATGCGCTCGCCGCCCTCGTGCAGGCGCAGCATGACGAAGTGCCCGGGCTGGGCCGAGCGGGCGACGTCGGGAGCCAGTACCTCCCAGAGGAAGGTCGTGTCGGAGAACGCTTCGCGGCGGATGATGGGGTACATGTCGGGTTTTCCAGGGCGTCAGAGCATCGTGCGGGGACACGCACCGGTCACGCCAGTGCCGCGCGATGATGGGCGCAAGCCGGGGGCAGGCATTTAACTTAGATCAATAGCCGGGGTCCTAGGCACCTGGCCCGGCGGCCACCCAGGGACTGCCTGGAAACCGAAGCGTCTAGACTGCCGCGATGCCATGGTTCGAACGCCCGTTTCTTGCTGCACTGCGGCATGAATACGCCGCCGCCATGCGCTTTGCGGAGGACGACGCGGCCGAGGTGATGCCCGACGCGCCGGCACTGCCCTGCCAGTTGTACGTGCACGTGCCCTTCTGCGAAGTGCTGTGCCCGTTCTGTTCGTTCCACCGCGTCCGCTACAACGAGCCGAAGACCCGGCGCTATTTCGACGCCGTGCGCCGCGAGATCGGCCTGTACCACGCGGCGGGGTTTCGCTTCGGCGATGTCTACGTGGGCGGCGGCACACCGACCGTGGACGCCGACGAATTGATCGCCACGCTCGACCTCGTGCGGGCGTCGTCCCCGGTGCGGTCGATCTCGATCGAGACGAATCCGAACCACCTGCAGCCGGGTGTTCTGCAGCGCTACCGCGCCGCCGGCGTGACGCGGCTGTCGGTGGGCGTGCAGAGCTTCGACGACGGGCTGCTCGCCGGCATGGACCGGCTGGTGAAATTCGGCAGCGCGACCCAGATCCGCGAGCGGCTGGACGTGGCGCGCGGCATCTTTCCGACCCTCAACGTCGACATGATCTTCAACCTGCCGGGCCAGACCCTGGCCATGCTCGACCACGATCTGACCGAATTGCTGGCGCTGGGTGTCGACCAGGTCTCCTTCTACCCTCTGATGACGGCCCCGACGGCGCGGCACGCGATGGAAAAGAGCATGGGCCTCAGCGATCCGCGGCTGCGCCACCCGATGTACGAGCGCATCCTGGACCGACTGCTGCCGACCTATCGCCCGGCCTCGGCCTGGTGCTTCTCGCGCAGCGAGGGGATGTTCGACGAATACATCATCGACCAGGACGACTATGTCGGTATCGGCAGCGGCGCCTTCAGCTATGTCGGTGGTTCGATGTATTCCACGACGTTCTCGCTCAACCACTACTGCCGCCGCGTCGAAGGCGGCCAGAGCGGCATCACGCAGCGCCGCACGCTCGGCCTGAAGGAGCGCATGCGCTACGACTTCCTGGTGCGTCTGTTCGGCGGCGAATTGCGCCACGATCACGTCCGCAAGCGCTATGGGCGCGCCTTCGCGCTGCGCATGGCGCCTGAACTGGCGGCGATGCGTCTGGTCGGGGCGACGCGGCACGACCGCGACGCGATCCGTCTCACGCGGCTGGGCATGTACTGCTGGGTGCTGATGATGGCCGAGTTCTTCAATGCCGTGAACGGCGTGCGCGAGCAGATGCGCGAGCATGTCCGCGCCGAACTCGAGGTCTGGAACGAGGAAGCGCGGGTGCCGGTGAGTTCGATCGGCCGGCCCTGAGCGGCGCGCTGCGGCACAGCCGGCGGGTCGGCTCAGGCTGGCGCCCGCCGCTGCACTGTGGCACCCCGCGCATGCGCACCGCGCACCCCTGCCTGCTGAAAGGCAGCGTGCATGTCCCAGGCCAGCTGCAGTTGCATCCAGAACGCAGCTTCATTGCCGAAGTAGGCAGACAGGCGCAAGGCGGTGTCGGCGGTGATGGCACGCCGGCCGTTGATCAGCTCGTTGACGCGCCGCCGCGAGATGCCCAGCGTGGCCGCCAGGTGGGTCTGGCTGATACCCAGCGGCAGCAGGTAGCGCGTGTGCAGGAACTCGCCCGGGTGCGGCGGGCGCCGCGCCGGCCAAAACAGGTGGGCCGGTCGGCCGTGGTGCGCCGGGCTGCAGATCGGACCCGCTGCCGCAAGGCGTGGTCGCGTCGCCATCGTCCTGGTCCAGGAAACTTCCGTTCAGCGCCTCGGTTCGCCCTTGAACATGCGGATGCCGTTGACCATGGTGCTGATGATCGTGCTGCGGCCGACGATGTCCTGCCGGAAGGCCATATACATGTGGACCATGGCGAAGAGGACCACGTACCACATGGCGAAGTGGTGCACTGTGCGCACCGCCTGTGGCGTGCCCAGCAGCACGGTCACCCAGCCAAAAGCATTCATCCAGCCGCTGCCCCAGCCCGAGGCCTGCGCGTAGAGGCCGAGGCCAGTGAAGATGAGCACCAGCATGCCCAGCGTGAACATGAAGAACATGCCCAGAAGCGCCAGCGGGTTGTGGCCGACCCAGCGCTCGTCGTCGTTACGCAGGAAGCTGTAGGAGGCGATGTCGCCGAACAGGCCGCGCCAGAACGCCGGGCTCCAAAGCGGCGGCAGGAAGATGCGGCGCGTATGTTCGCTGCCCACGAAGGCCCAGTAGATGCGCACCACGAAGGCCACGATCATGAGCATGGCGGCCACGAAGTGGACGGTGCGGATCCAGCCGAACAGGAAGCTGTTCGTGGCTTCGCCGCCGATGGCCGGCGGCGGGGCGCCGATGAAGTACCCCGTGACGCCCAGCGTTGCGAACAGCACGACCGTCAGCCAGTGCCAAAGACGTACCGGTGCGGCGTAGACATACACATCTTCCAGCGGGCCGCCGATGACCCTGCCGGTCCAACGTTCGACTTGCATCGTCTTCTCCTTCGGGGCGCCTTCAGCGCACCTTCACCGATACGAGCTCCTTGCCTTCGGGCGACATGACGTGCGTCGCACAGGCCAGGCAGGGGTCGAAGCTGTGGATGGTGCGCAGGATCTCCAGCGGCTGCTCTGGGTTGACCATGGGCGTGTCCAGCAGCGAGGCCTCGTAGGGGCCGATCTGACCCTTGGCGTCGCGCGGGCCCGCGTTCCAGGTGGTGGGCACCACGCACTGGTAGCTGTCGATGCGGGTGTTCTTGATCTTCACCCAGTGCGCCAGCGCGCCGCGCGGGGCTTCGCTGGGCGCCACGCCCTTGGCCTCGGCCGGCCAACTGCTCGGTTCCCACTTGTCGATATTGGCCGTGTTCAGGTCGCCGGCCTTGATATTGGCGATGAGCTGGTCGTAGAAATATTTCATCTTGTGCGCCGCCCACGACGCTTCCAGGCCCCGTGCCGCGGTGCGGCCCAGGGTGGAGAAGAGGGCGGTGATGGGCACGTCCAGCGTCTTCAGCACCATGTCGACTTGGGCCTTGATGTCCTCGCGGCCGCGGGCATAGCCCACGATGTAGCGCGCCAGCGGCCCCACCTCGACCGGGTGGCCCTTCCAGCGCGGCGACTTGATCCACGAGTACTTGGAAGACTCGTCGAAATTCTCCACCGCCAGCCGCGTGCCTTTGGCCTTGCCGATGTCGAAATTCGGCTCGGTGACGCCGTCGAAGGGGTGCAGGCCCTTGGTCTCGTCGCCCTGCTTGTACCAGCTGTGGGTGACCCATTCCTGCACTTGGTCGGCGGCCTTCAGGTCGACGTCCATCACCTCCTTGAGGTTGCCGCCGATGATCACGCCCGAAGGCAGCAGCAGGCTCTTGTTGGAGTAGTCGTTCGGAATGTCCGGGAACTCGCCGTAGGCCATGACGTTGGTGCTGGCCAGCCCGCCGCCCCACTGCGCCCAGTCCTTGTAGAACGATGCGATGGCCAGCAGGTCGGGCACATAGACCTGGTCGATGAATTCGATGGTGCGGTTGATGATGTTGCTCACCATGTTCAGGTAGAACATGTTGATGGCGCCCACGGCACCGGTGCCGTCGACATTCAGCGAACAAGGCACGCCGCCCACCAGCCAGTTCGGGTGCGGGTTCTTGCCGCCGAAGATGGTCTGGATCTTGACGATGTCCTTCTGGAAGTCCAGCGCCTCCAGATAGTGCGCGGTGGCCATCAGGTTGGCCTCGGGCGGCAGCTTGTAGGCCGCACTGCCCCAGTAGCCGTTGGCGAAGATGCCGAGTTGGCCGCTTTCGACGAATTTCTTCAGCCGGCTCTGTACTTCGCGGAAATAACCGGGGGAAGAATTCGGCCACGGCGAGATGCTCTGCTGCAGCTCGCTCGTCTTCTTCGGGTCGGCCTTCAGCGACGAGACCACGTCCACCCAGTCCAGCGCATGCAGGTGGTAGAAGTGCACCAAGTGGTCATGCGCGTACAGCGTGGCATGCATCAGGTTGCGGATGATGTTGGCGTTCTTGGGGATCTGGATCCCCAGCGCATCTTCCACCGACCGCACGGAAGCCAGCGCGTGCGTGCCCGTGCACACGCCGCAGATGCGCTCCACGAAGGCCCACGCATCGCGCGGGTCGCGGCCCTTCAGGATGACCTCCAGCCCGCGCCACATGGTGCCCGTGGAAACGGCATTGCGGATCACGTTCTTGTCGTCGACGTTGACCTCGATGCGCAGGTGGCCCTCGATGCGGGTGATGGGGTCGACGACGATGCGCTTGCCGCTGTTGTCGAGCTTGAAGCCTTGGGTCTCGATGACGGACATGATCTACCTCTCCACCGTGCTGATCTGGTCGTTGGCGTTCCTGCTGCGCGCCTGCTTGATGGCGGTGACGGCAGCGTGCGCGGCGATGGCGGCACCGGCGCCGATGGCGGCGGTGAGGCCGATCTTGTCGGCCGTGCCCTCGGCGCCGCCCAGCCCCGGAATCTGCACCGACGTGAGGTGGTTGTAAAAGCCGCCCTTGTCCCAGAAGTCGTCTTCGCTGCAGCCGATGCAGCCGTGGCCGGCCTGGATGGGGAACGACAGGCCTTCGTTCCAGCGCGTGGCCGAGCAGGCGTTGTAGGTGGTGGGGCCCTTGCAGCCCATCTTGTAGAGGCAGTAGCCCTGGCGCGCCCCGGCGTCGTCGAAATGCTCGACAAACTGCCCGGCGTCGAAGTGCGGCCGGCGGTAGCACTTGTCGTGCACGCGCTGGCTGTAGAACATCTTCGGCCGGCCTTGCGCGTCCATGTCGGGCAGGCGGTCGAAGGTGAGGATGTAGGTCACGATGCCGGTCATCACCTCGGCAATGGGCGGGCAGCCGGGCACCTTGATGATGGGTTTGTCGGTGATGACCTTGTGCACCGGTGTGGCCTGCGTCGGGTTCGGCTTGGCGGCCTGCACGCAGCCCCACGAAGCGCACGAACCCCAGGAGATGATGGCCTTGGCGTCCTTGGCCGCGTGGCGCAGTTTTTCCACGAAGGGCTTGCCGCCGGGGATGCAGTAGATGCCGTCGTCGGCCAGCGGCGGGTTGCCTTCCACGGCCAGGATGTAGTTGCCCTTGTATTTGGCGATGGTCTCTTCCAGCGCCGCCTCGGCCTGGTGTCCGGCGGCGGCCATCAGCGTGTCGCTGTAGTCCAGCGAGATCATCGACAGCACCACGTCCTTGGCCAGCGGGTGCGAGGAGCGGATGAACGACTCGCTGCAGCAGGTGCATTCCAGACCGTGGAGCCAGATCACCGGGGTGCGCGGCTTGATCTGCATCGCGGTGGCGATCTGCTGCGCGCCCGCTTCGCCGAGCCCGAGCGAGGCCGCGGTGAGGCTGCAGAACTTGACGAAGCTGCGGCGGGAAATCCCTTGCCGGCGCATCAAGTCGTAATAGGTCTCGAACATATTGTCAGCTCCTGCTTGAAGCGCGCCAGCATGGACGCGCGGGTGCCACAGTTTCTCGCCCACTTCCATCGACAGGCTGTATTGGGAACTTTGTTCCGCGCCACGGGTTGATCCCCGTCAAGGATTGCTGGCCTGCGGTGCCGCACCCTCAACAGTGACTGGAGCGGCGCGCGGCCGCCGGCTGCTGCCGCTCCTGGCGGAGCGAGTTCGCCATGTCCCCGCACGCACCTGCAAGCACCGAACGCGCGGTCGAAGCGGCCATGG
>JAABPT010000076.1 GCA_011391855.1 Burkholderiales bacterium | reverse complement strand
CGACGTGGACGAGGCGCACCGTGCGGCCAGCCGCGTGAAGCTGGAGCGGCTGCAACAGCAGCGAGCCGACCTGGCCGGCTGCCTGGACGCACTGCTGGCCGACGCCGCCGCCGGCCGCGCCTATTTCAAGGTCTACCGCCAGTTCAAGATGTACAACGACCCGCGCTTCAACCCGGCGCTCGTCAAGGAACGCCAGGGAAGCTGAAAGAGCGTGCGGCTGCTGATCGTCAAGACCTCGTCGATGGGCGACGTGGTGCACGCCGCGCCCGTGGTAGCCGACGTTCGCCGCCATCACCCCGGTGCGGTGATCGACTGGTTGGTGGAATCGCCGTTTGCCGCCATCCCGCAACTGCACCCCGGCGTGCGGCGAGTGTGGCCAATGGCCTGGCGCAAATGGCGCGGCCAATTGCTGAAGGCGGCCACCTGGCGCACCATGAGCACACTGCGCGACGACCTGCGCGACCAGCGCTACGAACTCGTGCTCGACCTGCAGGGGCTGCTGAAGAGCGCGCTGTGGGCACGCCAGGCCGGCGCCCCGGTGGTGGGCTACGACCGCGACAGCATCCGCGAGCCGCTGGCCGCCCGCCTCTACCAGCGCACGGCCGCCGTGTCGCGCGAGTTGCACGCGGTGCAGCGCTGCCGCCGCCTGGCTGCAGCACACCTGGGTTATGCCGTGCCGGATGGAGCCCCCGAATTCGGCTTGTGCGCGCCCAGCGGCGGCTGGGCGCGACGCGGGCGTTATGCCGTGCTCATTCCCAACGCCAGCCGGCCCGAGAAGCTGTGGCCCGAGCGGCACTGGGTGGCCGTGGGGCGGCGCTTTCTCGAACTCGGCTGGACGCCGCTGGTGTTGTGGGGCCGGCCGCAGGAGCAGACCCTGGCCGAGCGCATTGCCGCCGGTTGCGAAGGCGACGTGCCGCCCTTCCTGAAGGTCGGCGAGATGGCCGCGGTGCTGGCGGGTGCGCAGCACGTGGTGGGCCTGGACACCGGTTTCAGCCACCTGGCGGCGGCACTGGGGCGGCCGACCTTGGGCATCTATTGCGACCACGATCCCGGCCTGGCTGGCATCACCGGCCCCGGCCGCGTGGCCAGCATCGGCGGCAAGGGGCTGGTGCCCACGCGCGCCGACGTACTGGCGTTGCTGGAGACGCAGTTCGGTCCCTGAGCGGCCGCGGCCCGGTGGGCCCGGGCTACAGCGCGTCGATGCGCTGCGGCGGGTAGCTGTCCCAGTTCAGGCAGCCCGGGCATTGCCAGAAATAGTGCTGGGCCTCGAAGCCGCAGGCGGCGCAGCGGTAGCGTTGCAGCGGCTTGGCCGCGCGGGCCACGGCCGCGCGCAGGGCGGCCCAGGCTTCGGCCGTCCAACGCTCGGGCGGCACGTCCAGCAAGAGCAGGGCGGCCGACAACGTGGGCTGCTGCTGCAGGTGCGACAACAGGCGCTGCAGGTCCACGGCGCCACCGTCCAGCCGGCCCAGCGCCTGCAGCAATTCCACGGCCGGCAGTTGCGCCAGCGCGGACTCCAGCGCGCTGCGCGCCGCGTTGGCCGCGCCGCTGGCTGCGGCGGCGTCGGCGTAATCGCCCGCGACGAGCAGGAACGCTCCCGGGTGGCGTTCACGCAGCGTGTCCCACGCCGCCAGCGCCGGCTGCGGCTGGCCGCTGCGCAGCAGCCGCTGCCCTGTCAGCAGGAGCGGCCGCGGTGCCTGCGGTGCGGCTTTGCGCGCGCGCTGCAGGGCGGCCTCGGCCTCTTCGGCACGACCCTGGGCGTCGGCCTCGTCGGCGAGCTCGCATTCGTAATGCGCGATGCGCGAGGCAAAGGAGCCGCCGCCGGCGCGGTCGAGCTGGCGCGCCACTTCGGCGGCACGGTGCCAGTCGCGCGAACGTTCGTACAGCGACAGCAGGGCCAGCCGGGCCTCGCCGTCGAAGGGCGTGCCCTCCAGCGCGTGCCAGGCGGCCTCGGCACGGTCGAAGAGGCCGGCCTTCATATAGTCCTGCGCCAGCGCCAGCTGGGCGCGGTCGCGGTCGCCGGCCTTCAGGTCGGCGCGGCCGAGCAGATGCTGGTGCACGCGCACGGCGCGCTCGAATTCGCCGCGGCGGCGGAACAGGTTGCCCAGTGCGAAGTGCAGTTCGGTGGTGTCGGGGTCGTTCTGCACCGCCTCGATGAAGGCGTCGATGGCCTTGTCTGGCTGTTCGTTGAGCAGCAGGTTCAGGCCCTTGAAATAGGCGCGCGGCGAATCCTGTCGTTCACGCTTGAGCTGGCGCAGGTCGAAACGCGACGCCATCCAGCCCAGGGCGAAGGCCACCGGCAGGCCGATCAGCAACCATTGGAATTCGAATTCCATGGCGCTTCACAGGCCTTCGCGCGGCGGGTGCTCGGGGCCGAATTCCGAGGGCGCGGGTGCGCTCGCCGGCGCGGCCGCTGCGCTGGGCGACAGCGTGGGGGCCAGCCGCCGGGCTTCACGCCGGTGCCGCCACCAGCTCGGCACCATGGCCAGGGCGCCGATGGCACAGCCGGCGGCAAAGGCCGTCAGCACGACGATGACCATGGGTGTGCGCCATTCGATGCCGAAGAACCAGTGCACGACCGCCGTCTGCTGGTTGTTCAGCGCGAAGGCGAACAGCGTGAAGAAGATGAAGGCCCGGAACAGCCAGACGAACGGTTGCATGCGCCGCGGATTCTAGGCCGCCGCCGTAGCGCTGCGGCCGCGTCAGCGGGCGTCGTCGGGATCGGCCGGCCCGGCCGGAACTTGCGAGTCGACCGACTCGCGCAAGGCCTTGCCCGGCTTGAAGTGGGGCACCAGTTTCTCGGGAATCACCACCTGCTCGCCACTGCGCGGGTTGCGCCCCACGCGGGGCGGGCGGCGGCTGACCGAGAAGCTGCCGAAGCCGCGGATCTCGATGCGGTGGCCGCGCGCCAGCGCATCCGACATGGCGTCGAGGATCGCCTTGACGGCGAATTCGGTGTCACGCTGCGTCAGCTGCGCGAAGCGGTCGGCGAGCAGGGCGACGAGATCGGAGCGGGTCATGGGGGGCTGGGGCAGCAGGGGTGCGGCAGGGCGTTGTCCTGAACGGCAGGCCGGGCGCGGCCGTTCAGGAAAACGCCCCGGGTGCCGGGGCGGCACGCGGGGCGCTGACAGGCAGTGGCTTATTCCTTTTGCGTGTCGAGCTTGGCGCGCAGCAGCGCGCCCAGGCTCGTGGTGCCGGCGTTTTCACGCTCGGTGGTCTGCGCGATGCGCTGCATCGCTTCTTGCTGGTCGGCATTGTCCTTGGCCTTGATCGACAACTGGATCGAACGCATCTTGCGGTCGACGTTGATGATCATGACCGAAACCTCGTCGCCGTCCTTGAGCATGTTGCGCGCATCTTCCACGCGGTCGCGGCTGATCTCGGAAGCCCGCAGGTAGCCGGTGACGTCTTCGTTGAGCTGGATCTCGGCGCCGCGCGGGTCCACCGACTTGACCTTGCCGGTGACGACCGCACCGCGGTCGTTGAGCGTGGTGAAGCTGGTGAACGGGTCCACGTCCAGCTGCTTGATGCCCAGGCTGATGCGCTCGCGCTCGACGTCGATGGCCAGCACCAGGGCCTCGAGTTCCTGGCCCTTCTTGTAGTTGCGCACGGCAGTCTCGCCCGGCTCGTGCCACGACAGGTCGGACAGGTGCACCAGGCCGTCGATGCCGGCCGTGAGACCGATGAAGACGCCGAAGTCGGTGATGCTCTTGACGGGGCCCTTGACCTTGTCGCCGCGCTTGACGGTGGCGCTGAACTCTTCCCAGGGGTTGGCCTTGCACTGCTTCATGCCCAGGCTGATGCGGCGCTTGTCCTCGTCGATCTCCAGCACCATGACCTCGACCTCTTCGCCGAGCGTCACCACCTTGGCGGGGGCGACGTTCTTGTTGGTCCAGTCCATTTCGCTGACGTGCACCAGGCCTTCGATGCCGGGTTCGATTTCCACGAACGCACCGTAGTCGGCAATGTTGGTGATCTTGCCGAACAGCCGCGTGCTGTTGGGGTAGCGGCGCGAAACGCCGTGCCAGGGATCGTCGCCCAGCTGCTTGAGGCCCAGGCTGACGCGGTTCTTCTCGGCGTCGAACTTCAGCACCTTGGCGGTGAGCTCCTGGCCCACGGTGACCACCTCGCTGGGGTGGCGCACACGGCGCCAGGCCATGTCGGTGATGTGCAGCAGGCCGTCGATGCCGCCCAGGTCGACGAAGGCGCCGTATTCGGTGATGTTCTTGACCACGCCGTGCACGATGGCGCCTTCGGAGAGCGTTTCCAGCAGCTTGGCGCGTTCCTCGCCCATCGAAGCCTCGACCACCGCGCGGCGCGACAACACCACGTTGTTGCGCTTGCGGTCGAGCTTGATGACCTTGAACTCCATCGTCTTGCCCTCGAACGGGCTCATGTCCTTGACCGGGCGCGTGTCGAGCAGGCTGCCGGGCAGGAAGGCGCGGATGCCGTTCACGAGTACCGTGAGGCCGCCCTTGACCTTGCCGTTCACGGTGCCGGTGACGAATTCGCCGGATTCGAGAGAGTTTTCCAGCGACATCCACGAAGCCAGGCGCTTGGCCTTGTCGCGGCTGAGGATGGTGTCGCCGTAGCCGTTCTCGACGGCGTCGATGGCCACCGAGACGAAGTCGCCGATCTGGACTTCGAGCTCGCCCTGGTCGTTCTTGAATTCTTCGATCGGCACGTAGGCTTCGCTTTTCAAGCCGGCGTTGACGACGACGTGGTTGAACTCGATGCGCACGACTTCGGCGGAGATGACCTCGCCGACGCGCATGTCGTTGCTCTTCAGGGATTCTTCAAAGAGCGCGGCGAACGAATCGCTGCCACCGGTGGAGGTGACGGTAGTTTGGACAGACATGGGTTTCCTGGAGCCCGGTGGAGTGGAGTGCAGAGCCGGGCGATGCATGCGGCGGGTGCCGCGGGTGGAGGTTGAAAAAGTCCGCCGCGCCTTGAGCCTGCCGGCCGCTGGAAGGAGCGCGATGGACGCCTGTGGCCGCTGCGGCGTCGTTACGCCTGGAACGGCCCGCGCTGCTGCCACCAAGCCAGCACCTGCTGCACCGAGGCTTCGATGCTCAAGTGCGAGTTGTCGAGCAACTGCGCGTCTTCGGCCGGCTTCAGGGGCGCCACGCTGCGGCCCTTGTCGCGTGCGTCGCGTGCCTCGAGATCGATCCGAAGGTCTGCGATGTTAGCCGAAATCCCTTTTGAAATCAACTGCTTATGGCGCCTTTCGGCGCGTTCGGCGGGGCTGGCGGTGAGAAACACCTTGAGCGCCGCGCCGGGGAAGACCACGGTGCCCATGTCGCGGCCGTCGGCCACCAGGCCGGGGGCGCGGCGAAAGGCCAGTTGCAGCCCGTGCAGCGCGCGGCGCACGGCCGGGTGTGCCGAGACGCGCGAGGCCAGCAAGCCCGTGCTTTCCAGCCGCAATTCGTCGCTGACATCGCGCCCGCGCAGCCAGGTGCGACCGCCTTCGAAGCGCAAGTCCAGGCTGCCAGCCAGATCCGCCACCGCGGCTTCGTCATCGGGCGAGACACCGTCCCATTGCGCTGCCAGTCCGGTGGCCCGGTACAGCGCGCCGGAATCGAGCAGGTGCCAACCCAGTGCCGCCGCCACGGCCGCCGCCAGCGTGCCCTTGCCCGAGGCGGTGGGGCCGTCGATGGTGATCACCGGCACGTCTTCGGGCGCCGCCGCCGTCACGCTGAACAACGCTTCGAAATAGTCGGGAAAGGTCTTGGCCACGCAACGCGGGTCCAGGATGCGCAGCGGCACGTGGCCGCCGGCCAGCGGGTTGAAGGCCGCCAGCGACAGGCACATGGCCATGCGGTGGTCGTCGTAGGTGCGGATCACCGCCGGCTGCCAGCGCGACGGCGGCGCCACCTCGATGAAGTCGTCACCCGTGCTGACCGTGGCGCCGACCTTGCGCAGCTCTGCCGCCATGGCCGCAATGCGGTCGGTCTCCTTGACGCGCCAGCTGGCGATGCCCGTCAACCGGGTCGGCGTGTCGGCATACAGCGCCATCACGGCCAGCGTCATGGCGGCGTCCGGGATGTGGTTGCAGTCGAGCGTGATGCCGGCCAGCGGCCAGCGGCCGCGGTGCACCTGCAGCCAGCCCGGCCCGCCGGTGACGACCGCGCCCATGGCCTGCGCCGCTTCCACGAAGCGGATGTCGCCCTGGATGGAGTCGCTGCCCACGCCCTCGATGCGCAGCGGCGCTTCGGCCCGTGCGGCGATGGCGCCGAGGGCGACGAAATACGAGGCCGACGAGGCATCGCCTTCGACATGGATGCAGCCCGGTGTGCGGTAGCGGCTGCCGTACTTCGAGCAAGGCACCGTGAAACGCTGCCACCCTTCACGATGCACGTCGATGCCGAATCGTGCCAGCAGCGCCAGCGTGATCTCGACGTAGGGCTTGGAGATCAGCTCGCCGTCCACCTCGACCACCACGTCGTTGTCCTGCGCCACCAGCGGCAGCGCCAGCAGCAGCGCGGTGAGGAACTGGCTCGAGACGTCGCCGCGCACGCGGATCGGCCGCATGGTGGCCAGCCGACCTCCGGCGTTGCCGCTGACGCGCAGCGGCGGGTAGCCGGGCGTGCCCAGGTCGTCGATCGTGCAGCCCAGCGGACGCAATGCGTCCACCAGGTCGCCTATGGGCCGCTCGTGCATGCGCGGCACGCCGCTGAGTTCGAAGCGGCCGCCTTGCGTGGCCACCAGCACCGCCAGCGCGGCGGCCAGCGGCCGCATCGCGGTGCCGGCGTTGCCCAGGAACAGCCGGGCTTC
>JAABPT010000075.1 GCA_011391855.1 Burkholderiales bacterium | reverse complement strand
AAGGGGGCGAAGGCCGGCGACAAGATCACGGTGAGCTGGGTCGACAACAAGGGCGACAAGCGCACCGACGAAGCCACCGTCAGCTGATACCGTTGCCGCCGCGGCGCCGACAGCGGCGCCGTCCACCCAGAGGAGACTCCCATGGCCTTGCGTCAGTTCGTCCTTGCCGCCCTCGTCGCCGGCGCCGCCTTTGCGGCTTCGGCACAGGACTCCGTCGTCTACCACTTCGACACCGACCTGGCCCAGGCCACGAAGGGGCTGCGCAATGTGCGCAACCACCTTGACGTGGACCCGGCGGCCAAGATCACGGTGGTCGCGCACGCCAACGGCGTGGACTTCCTGATGGAAGGTGCCAAGGACGGCAACGGCGGCGCCTTCGCCGGCCCGGTTTCGGCGCTGGCCGCGCGCGGCGTCAAGTTCGAGATCTGCGAGATCACGCTGAAGAGCCGCAACCTCAAGAAAGAACAGTTCATCCAGGAGGCGACTTTCACGCCTTCGGGGGTGGTGCGCATTGCCAAGTTGCAGGTCGCGGGCAGCGCCTATATCAAGCCCTGACGGGTGCTCCAGGCCAGCCTCGTGCTGGCCTTTTCGTACCGAGTCAACCATAATATGCGCATGCACGAATGAATAAGATCGAGGTGCTGTTCGTGCCCCAACCTTTGTGCCCCAACCGTGCGCGGAGCTCCTGGCATGGGTCTTGAAGCCCTGATCGAACGCATTGGCGAAGACTGGACCTTCGCCGCGGCCGGCCTTGGCATCGGCCTGGCCTTCGGCTTCCTGGCCCAGCGTTCACGCTTCTGCCTGCGTTCAGCGGTGATCGAGTTTTCGCGCAACGTCACCGGCGGCAAGCTCACGGTGTGGCTGTTCGCTTTTGCCACCGCAGTGCTGGCCACGCAGTGGCTGGTGCTGGCCGGTGCCTTCGACGCCAGCGACGCGCGCCAGATTGCGGCCCGCGGCAGCCTGTCCGGCGCGGCGGTGGGCGGGGCGCTGTTCGGCATGGGCATGATCCTGGCGCGCGGCTGTTCCAGCCGGCTGCTGGTGCTGGCGGCGCAGGGCAACCTGCGTTCGGTGCTGTCGGGCCTGATCTTCGCCGTCAGCGCGCAGGCGGCCTGGACCGGTGCGCTGTCGCCGATGCGGCTGGCGATCTCGGAGTGGTGGACGGTGGACGGCGGCGCTTCGCGCGACCTCATCGCGCGCACCGGCATCGGCCACGGCGGCGCCATGCTCTTCGGCGCGGTGTGGCTGGCGGCAGCCATCTTCTGGGCACGGCGCCAGCGCGTGCCGGTGTGGGGCTGGGCCGGCGCCGTGGGCGTGGGCCTGACGATTGCCGCCGCCTGGTGGGCCACCTTCGCCATCGGCCAAGCCTCGTTCGACCCGCACCCGATCCAGGCGCTGAGCTTCACCGGGCCCTCGTCGGAGGTGTTGACGCGCGTGCTCTTCGTCACCGACAAGCCGCCCACCTTCGACCTCGGCCTGGTGCCGGGCGTCTTCCTGGGCTCGTTCATCGCCGCGGCGCTGTTCCGCGAGCTCAAGCTCGAAGGTTTCGGCGGCGGGCCCAGCATGCGGCGCTACATGGTCGGCGCCGTGGCCATGGGTTTCGGCGGCATGCTGGCCGGCGGCTGCGCCGTGGGCGCCGGCCTGTCGGGCGCGGCCGTCTTCACCATCACCTCCTGGGTCACGCTGTGCTGCATGTGGGCGGCAGCCGCGCTCACCGACCGGCTGCTCGACCAGCGCCCGGTGCACCTGGCCGGGCATGCGCTCGACCAGGCCATGCCCGGGCATGCCGGCCAGTCGCCTTCTGCAGCGGCCTAATGCAGCGCCACCGCCCACGTACCCGAAAGAACCCGCCCATGAAGCCATTGTGCAGCTGGTTTGCCGTCGCTCTGGCCGGGGCCCACCTGTCTGCCTTGTCGGCCGACCTGTCGCGCGCCGAGGAGATCGTCAAGGGCCAATGCTCGATGTGCCACGGCGAGCAAGGCGAGAGTTCGAGCCCCGTCTTCCCGCGCCTGGCTGGCCAGCACGCCGCCTACGTGGCGCGCCAGCTGGCCGACTACAAGAGCGGGCGCCGCAAGAGCCCGACGATGCAGCCGATGGTGGAAGAACTGGTGCCGGCCGACTTCCCCGCCCTGGGCGCCTATTTCGAGAAGCAGCCGACCAGCACGCACCCGGTGGCCGACCCCGAACTGGCGCAGGTGGGCCGCTTTATCTACCTGCGCGGCAACGCCGATTCGGGCGTGCCGGCCTGTTCTTCCTGCCATGGCGAAATGGGTCAGGGCACCGAGACGCTGCCGCGACTGGCGGGCCAGCATGCGCGCTATACCGAGCGCCAACTGAAGTTGTTCGAAAAGCGCGAGCGCACCAACGACAACGCCGTCATGCACACCGTGGCCGCGAAGCTGACCGAACTGGAGATCAAGGCCGTGGCCAGCTATGTCAGCGGGCTGAAGTGATGCCGCACCCGCAGCGCGAAAGGCGCGTGACGCCATGAGCATCATCCCGCTGTACCGCGTGGACACGCCGCACCCGCAGGCCCAGGCCTGCGCGGCCTGCAGCGTGCGCAAGCGCTCGCTGTTCGGGGCGCTCGACCAGGCCGGTCTGGACTACATCCACGCCCATATCGACAGCATCCAGCTGCAGCCCGGCAAGACGCTGTTCGAGGCCGGTGCGCGCGGCGCCGTGCTCTACACGCTGCGCGAGGGCATCGTGCGCTTCGAGCGCGTCACCGAGCGCGGCGACCGCCGCATCGTGCGCCTGGCCGGTCGCGGCGACCTCATCGGCCAGGAAGTGCTGCTGCGCCGGCCTTACGCCGACGATGCCGTCGCCTGCACGCCCGTGCAGCTGTGCCGCATTCCCGCGCACCTGGTGGACGGCCTGGCGGGGCAGACCCCGGCGCTGGTGCGGGAGCTGATGGTGCGCTGGCAGCGCGCGCTGGAGGACAGCGAAGCCTGGCTGTCCGACCTGGCCGCCGGCCCCGCACGCCGGCGCCTGCTCAAGTTGCTGCAAAAGCTGGCGGCGCATGCCGCTGCCGACGGGCGGGTCTGGCTGCCGCAGCGCGACGAAATGGGGGCCATGCTCGACCTCACCTTCGAAACCGCCAGCCGGTTGATCAGCCAGTTCAAGCGCGAGGGCGTGATCGAACTGCTGGACCTGCGCCACGTGCGTATCGACGGCCCCGCCCTGCAGCGCGCGCTGCGCGTGGAAGACGAACGTTAGCTGCCCAGGTGGCTGCCGCGCCGTGCCGGGCCGCCTGCCAGAATGCGTGTATGACCCGCTTGCGAGTGAAGACGCTTCGGCGCCTGTTCGCCGCCCTGGCCTTGTGCGGTGCGGCCGCCACAGTCGCAGCCGCAGCCGCCGACGGCATGCTGTGGATCGAAGGCGCCCGGCCCGGTGCGCAGGCCCTGCAGGCCGTCGAGCGGCTGGCGGGCGCGGCCAGCCACGGCCTGGATCCGCAGGACTACGGCACCGACGCGCTGCGGCAGCGGGTGACGTCGGCGCTGCAGGGGCCGCCACTCGCACCCGAGGCGGCCGCAGGGCTGGAGCAGGCGCTCACGGCGGCGATGGAGCGCTACCTGTTGCACCTGTACCTCGGCCGCATCGACCCGCGGCAGGTGTATCCGAAAGTCTCGCTGCCGCGCCAGGACGGCTTCGATGCCGCTGGCGCGCTGCGGGCTGCACTGGCCGCGGGCAGCCTGGAGCAGGCGGAACGGCAGGCCGTGCCGCGCCTGCCGCTGTACGAGAACCTGCGCCAGGCCCTGGCAGCACAGCGCGCCCTGGTCGGCCACGAGGCTTGGCGCCAGGCCCTGCCGCCGCTGCCGCCCACGCCGGGAAGCCGGACGCCCAAGCTGGAGCCCGGGCAGCCTTATGCCGGGCTGGCGCAGTTGGCGCAGCGGCTGGTCGCCCTGGGCGACCTGACGGCTTCCGCCGCCGTGGTGGAAGGGTCGGCCACCACCGTCGCCGTGCCACTCTACGAGGGGGCGCTGGTGGACGCCGTGAAGCGCTTCCAGCAGCGCCACGGCCTGAAGGACGACGGCGCCGTCGGTGCCGCCACGCTGAAGCAGCTGCAGGTGGCGCCGGCCGAACGCGTGCGGCAGATCGAGCTGACGCTGGAGCGGCTGCGCTGGACACCGTTGCTGCACGGGCCGCGCATGATCGTCGTCAATATCCCGGCTTTCGTGCTGAACTCCTACGAGGTGCACGACGACGGCGTCGCGATGCGGCAGACCATGAAAGTGATCGTCGGCAAGGCGGTCGGCACGCGCACGCCGCTGTTCGACCAGGACCTGAGCGTTATCGAGTTCAGCCCGTACTGGAACGTGCCGGCGTCGATCGCCCGCAAGGAACTCGTGCCGCGGCTGCGTCGCGACCCGGCCCACTTCGTGCGTCAGGGCTATGAATTCGTCGGCGCCGACGGCCGCGTGAGTACCACGCTCACGCCTGCGCTGCTCGACGGCGTGCTGGCCGGCCGGCAGCGCCTGCGCCAGCGGCCGGGGCCGCGCAACGCCTTGGGCGAGATCAAGTTCGTGCTCCCCAACAGCGACAGCATCTACCTGCACCACACGCCGTCCACGCAATTGTTCGAACGCGACCGGCGCGACTTCAGCCACGGCTGCATCCGCCTGGAGGACCCGGTGGCGTTGGCCCGCTTCGTGCTGGAAGGCCAACCCGAGTGGAGCGAGGAGCGCATCCGCGACGCCATGGCGGCGGGCAGATCGAACACGTTGCGCCTGACCGACCCGGTGCGCGTGGTCATCACCTACGGAACCGTGATCGTCAGGGACGGTCGGACCTATTTCTACGACGACATCTACGGCCACGACCGCCTGCTGGACGCGGCGCTGCGGCGCTCCTCGGCAGTTCGTTCCAGACCCGCCAGCCCATCATGAACCACCCTCCCACCACACCGCGCCGCCATTTCCTGCGCCACACCGCCACTTATGCCGTCGCCGGCGTCGTGCCCGGCCTGGCCACACCGGCCCGCGCCGCGCTGGGCGGCTCGCGCGACCTGGCCATGGCGCACACCCACACGCGCGAGCAGCTCGACCTCGTCTATGCCTTGCACGACCGCTACGTGCCCGAATCGCTGGGCCTGTTGAACCGTTTCCTGCGCGACCACTACAGCGGCGAGGTCGGCACCATGGACCCGCAGCTGTTCGACCTGCTGCACCGCGTGCGGCAGTTGCTGGGCAGCACGGCGGCGTTCCAGATCATTTCCGGCTATCGCGCCCCGGCCACCAACCAGCACCTGCGGCTGACGCGCGGCGGCGGCGTGGCGAGCAAGAGCTTGCACACCGAGGGCCGCGCCATCGACGTGCGGCTGCCCGGCGTGGCCCTGGCCGACCTGCGCGACGCTGCACTCTCGCTGCGTGCCGGCGGCGTGGGCTACTACGCACGCGAGGATTTCGTGCACCTGGACACCGGGCGCGTGCGGCACTGGTGAACCGGCGCGCGCCGCCGGCCGCCCACGTTCCTGGGTCCGCCAAGGCGGGGGCGGGCTTAGCATCTGGCGCCTTCCCCCTCGTCGAAACCGCCATGCGCAGCAGCACCCACGTCATTCCCCTGCGCCGACTGCACGAGGCCATGTGCCGGGTGGTGCGCGGTTTCGGCAGCAGCGAAGACGAAGTGCAGGCCGTGGCCGGCAACCTGATCGAGGCCAACCTCACCGGGCACGACTCGCATGGCATCGGCATGCTGCCGCGTTATGCCGAAGCCTTCCTGGAAGGCGGCCTGAAGCCCAACGCCCATGTGCAGGTGGTCAGCGACGCCGGTGCGCTGCTGCGGCTGGACGGCCAGGCCGGTTTCGGCCAGGTCATCGGCCGCGAGGCCATGGCGCTGGGCATCGAGCGGGCACTCGCCCACGGCAGCTGCATCGTCGCCTTGGGCAACGCCCACCACCTGGGGCGCATCGGCGCCTGGGCCGAGCAGGTGGCAGCCGCCGGGCTGGTGTCGCTGCACTTCGTGAACGTCATCGCGCGCGGCATCGTGGCGCCGTATGGCGGCGCCGATGCGCGCTTCGGCACCAACCCCTTCTGCGCCGGTGTGCCGCTGGCCGGCCGGCCGCCGGTGATCCTGGACTTCGCCACCAGCACGATCGCCCAGGGCAAGACGCGCGTGGCGCACAACAAGGGCGAGCCGGTGCCGCCCGGCTGCCTGCTCGACGACCACGGCCAGCCCACCACCGAGGCGCGCTACGGCGTGGTGCCACCCTTCGGCGCGCTGCTTGCCTTCGGCGAGCACAAGGGCTACGGCATGGCGCTGATGTGCGAACTGCTCGGCGGCGCGCTGGCCGCCGGCATGACGCAGCGCAACGACGACACCCGCCGCCGCCGCGTGCTCAACGGCATGTTCAGCGTGCTCGTCGACCCTTCGGTGGTGGCCGACCGCGGCGCCTTCGAACGCGAAGCGCTGGCCTTCATCGACTGGGTGCAGGCGTCGCCGCCGCGCGAAGGCTTCGGCCCGGTGCAGGTGGCGGGGGACGCCGAACGTGCGTCGCGAGCGATGCGCAGCGCCGAGGGCGTGCCGGTGGACGGCACCACCTGGCTGGAGATCCTGGACGCGGCCGCCAAGCTCGGCGTGGCGCCAGCCCAGGTCAACGCGGCCGCCGGTCTGGCCTGATTGACACCCTCTCCCAGGCGCGGGAGAGGGCGCCGCACGCGGTTACACCGCCAGCATGTCGGCCCAGATATTGTCGGCCCAGCTCAGTGCATAACGCCCTTCCACCTGGTTGGCCGCGCTGGACACGCCGCCCGAACCGGGTACCGTCTTGAAGGTCTTGTCCTTCGCGTCGTACTGGTGCACCGAGGCCACGTGCACCACGTCGCGCGCGGTGACGAAG
>JAABPT010000074.1 GCA_011391855.1 Burkholderiales bacterium | reverse complement strand
GCCGGCTTGCATCACTTGTCATGATAAAGCTCCGTTGACCACGGCAGCTCCCCACGGGCACGAAGCTCTAGCATGCGTGCATGGATGCACGAACCACGCCCTGGCCCGAGGTGACTTTCCCCAGTGGAGAAGAGCGCCCGTCCCTGGGCCTGGGCACCTGGCGCCTGGGCGAGGACGCCGCGCAGCGTACCGCCGAAGTGCGCGCGCTGCGGCTGGCGCTGGACATCGGGTACCGCGTTATCGACACCGCCGAAATGTACGGCGACGGCGGCGCCGAAATGGTGGTCGGCCAGGCGCTGACCGAGGCACTGCGCGAGGGCGTCACGCGCGAGGACCTGTTCGTGGTGTCCAAGGTGTTGCCGCACAACGCCAGCGAGCGCGGTGTGCTGGCGGCCTGCGAAGCCAGTCTGCGCCGGCTGCGGCTGGACTGCGTCGACCTCTACCTGCTGCACTGGCGCGGCGGTGTGCCGTTGGCCGAGACGGTGCGCGGCTTCGAGCAGTTGCAGCGTCGCGGCTGGATCCGGCAATGGGGCGTGAGCAATTTCGACCTCGACGACCTGCGTGAACTGGCCGCCGTGCCCGGTGGCAAGGGTTGCGCGGCGAACCAGGTCTACTACTCGCTCAGCCAGCGCGGTGTCGAATTCGATCTGCTGCCGTGGCAGCAACTGCACCAGATGCCGCTCATGGCGTACAGCCCCATCGACCAGGGCGGGCTCGTCGACCACCCGGGGCTGCGTGCGGTGGCAGAGAGCCACCGCGCCACGCCGGCGCAGGTGGCCCTGGCTTGGGTGCTGCGGCAGACTGGCGTGATGGCCATTCCCAAGGCTTCGCGAGCCGTTCACCTGCGCCACAACTGGGCGGCGCGCGAGTTGCGCCTGAGCGAGGCCGATCTGGCGCAACTCGACCGCCTGTTTCCGCCGCCGCGCCGCAAGCGGCCGCTGGCGGTGCGCTGAACTCTCTCGTCTGCCGGACGCCACCCTGGAGTCGCCATGGACCGATCCCTTTTGAACCCCTGTCTCGCATTGGCGCTCGCCATCAGCCTGTGCGCCGCGCAGGCCGCCGAACGCGCCATCGACAAGGAGGTGGTCGTCAATGCCACCCTCGACCAGGCCTGGGAGGCCTGGACCACGCGCGAGGGCATCCGCAGCTTCTTCGCTCCTGATGCCGTGGTCGAGCCGCACGTCGGCGGCGCGTTCCACATCCACATGGACCCCGGCGGTGCGCCGGGCATGAAGGGCGCCGACGACATGCGCTTCATGGCGCTGCAGCCGAAGAAGATGCTCTCCTTCGACTGGAATGCGCCGCCGCACCTGCCCGAGGCGCGCGCGCAGCGCACCTTCGTCGTCGTGCGCTTCGAGCCGCTGTCGGCACAGTCCACCCAGGTCACGCTGCACCACACCGGCTGGGGCGATGGCGGGCAATGGGACCAGGCTCACGCCTATTTCGACAAGGCCTGGGGCGGCGTGCTCGGCAACCTCAAGAAGCGCTTCGAGAGTGGGCCCTACGACTGGACCGAGTGGCTGAAGCAGCTCGAAGCCTGGCGCACCGAGGCGGCGAAGAAATCCGCCGCACCGAAGTAGTGGGGTCCTGTGCCGGCCGCGACGCAGCCGGCGACGCCGTCATCCGCCGACCGTCGGGCGACCAGCCACCGGCAGGCGTGGCGCGGTCTTCAGGCTCCACACCATGGTGACGGCCAGGATCGCCACCACCACGCCCAGCGACAGCAGCACCGGGATCTTGATCACGTCCACCAGCAGCATCTTGCTGCCGATGAAGACCAGGATCACCGCCAGGCCGTAGCTCAGCAGGTGGAACTTGGCCGCCACCGCGGCGAGCAGGAAGTACATCGCGCGCAGGCCCAGGATGGCGAAGATATTGCTCGTCAGCACGATGAAGGGGTCGGTGGTGATGGCGAAGATCGCCGGGATCGAATCCACCGCGAAGATCACGTCGGTCAGCCCCACCAGCGCCACCACCAGCAGCAGCGGCGTGGCGATCCTGACACCGTTCTGGCGGGTGAAGAATTTCTCGCCGTCCAGGTGCTGGCTCACCGGCATCACACGACGCAACAGCTTCAGCGCCGGGTTGCTTTCCAGGTCGGGCTCCTGGCCTGCGGCCCACCACATCTTCAAGCCGGTGAGCAGCAGGAAGGCGCCGAAAAGGTACAGCACCCAGTGGAATTCCGACACCAGCCACGAGCCCACCAGGATCATCACCGTGCGCAGCACGATGGCACCGATGATGCCGATCATCAGCACCCGCTTCTGGAAGGCCGGCGGTACCGCGAAGTAGGTGAAGATCATCAGGAAGACAAAGATGTTGTCCACCGCCAGGCTCTTCTCGATGAGGTAGCCGGTCAGGAATTCCATGCTCCGCGTATTCGCCACGGCGGCCCCATGGTCCTGGTAGACGGCCCACCAGAACAGGCCGTTGAAGGCAAAGCTGAGCGCCACCCAGACCAGCGACCAGTTCAGCGCTTCCTTGACGCCGACGCTGTGCGCACCCTGCTTCTTGAGCACGACGAAATCGACGAACAGCGCCGCGATGACGGCAAAGACGAAAAAGGCCCACAGCCAGGCTGGCGCGATGGTGTCCACGGGCACTCCCGAGAGAAGGATTGAAGTCGCGCCGAAAGGTCTTGCGGGGGTGCGCTGGCGCATCCCTGCGGGCCCGGGTGGCGGGCTGAGGCCCGCACCGTATTGACGGGCGACCGCGGCAGCAGATGCTGCTGGCTACTCCCCCTTCGACGGCCGCGATTTTCGTCGCGCCCCCGAGTCCCTGCTGCGCCCGGGCCTAATCCTCGTCCTTCACCTGGAACTGGCCCACCAGCTGCTGCTGCACCGTGGGCGGCACCGCGTCGTAGTGCGACAGTTCGATGGTGTAGCGCCCCTGCCCGGCGGTGATGGCATTCAGCCGCAACTGGTAACCCGAGAGTTCGGCCAGCGGCGCCAGCCCGCGCACGATCATCGTGCCCGGCGCGCCGTTGGTGGTGCCGTTGACGACGCCGCGGCGCGAGGCCAGGTCGCCGGCAATGTCGCCCATGGCGCTGTCGGGCGCGGTGATCTCGATGTGCACCACCGGCTCCAGCACGATCGGCCGCGCCTCGCGCACGGCGGCCATGAAGGCCTTCTTGCCGGCGGTGGCGAAGGCGATCTCCTTGCTGTCCACGCTGTGGCTCTTGCCGTCGTAGACGATCACGCGCACGTCCACCACCGGGCAGCCGGCGATGGCGCCACCGGCCAGCACCTCGCGCACGCCCTTTTCCACCGCCGGGATGAACTGGTTGGGGATGGTGCCGCCCTTGACCTGGTCGAGGAATTCGAAGCCGGCGCCGCGCGGCAGCGGCTCCACGCGCAGGAAGACCTCGCCGAACTGCCCGGCGCCACCGGTCTGCTTCTTGTGCCGGTGGTGGCCCTCGGCGTTGGCGGTGATGGTCTCGCGGTAGGCAATGCGCGGCGGCTGCGTCGTGACCTCGAACTTGTACACGTCGCGCAACCGGTCGAGCAGCACGCGCAGGTGCAGTTCACCCAGGCCGTAGACGATGGTCTCGTTGGTGCTGGCCGCGTGCTCCACCTTCAGGCACGGGTCTTCGTCGACGAGCTTGGTCAGGATCTCCCACATGCGCTGCTCGTCACCGTGGCGCTTGGGGCTGATCGCCAGGCCGTGCACGGGCTTGGGAAAGTCCAGTGCTTTCAGGTGGATGTGGTCGTCTTCCGCGGCATCGTGCAGCACGGCGTCGAAGTGGATCTCGTCGACCTTGGCGACGGCCACGATGTCGCCCGGCATCGCGCTGGCCACTTCCACCGTGTCCTTGCCCTGCAGCATGAACAGGCGTCCCACCTTGAACGGCTTGCGGCCGTCGCCGATATAGAGCTGGCTGTCCTTGGTGACCGTGCCCTGCCAGACACGGAAGATGCCCATGCGGCCCACGTAGGGGTCCACCGTGACCTTGAACACATGCGCCAGCACATGTTTTGCGGGGTCGGGATCGGCGTGCATGGCGACGGCAGCCTCGCCTTCACCGTTCAGGAAGTCGGGCGGGTTGGCCTCGGTGGGGTTGGGCAGCAGCTTGACGATGAGGTCCAGCAGTTCGGCCACGCCGGCGCCGGTCTTGGCCGAAACGAAGCACACCGGGATGAGGTGGCCTTCGCGCAGCGCCTTTTCCAGCGGCGCGTGCAGTTCCGTCGCGTCGACGTCGCCGTCGTTCAGGTAACGGTCGAGGAAGGCCTCGTCGACGTCGACCACCTGCTCCACCAGGGCGCGGTGCGCATCGTCCACGCTGCCGAAATCGCTGTGGCCTTCGCGGTTGAAGAAGCAGTCGACGACGCGGGTGGCGCCCGCGTCGGGCAGGTTCACGGGCAGGCATTCGCGGCCGAAGGTGGCCTGGATCTGCGCCAGCAGTGCGGGCAGGTCGACTTCGGGCGCGTCGATGCGGTTGACCACGATCAGCCGGTCGAGTTGGCGCGAAGTCGCGTAATCCATCATGCGCAGCGTCATCGGCTCGATGCCGGTGGCGGCATTGATGACCACGGCCGCGGTCTCCACCGCTTCCAGCGCCGGCAGACTCTGGCCCAGGAAGTCGGGGCCGCCCGGGGTGTCGATGAAATGCACGCGGGTATTGGCGTGCTTCAGGTGCATGACGGCGGCATTCAGCGAATGCTGCATGCGGCGTTCCAGCGGGTCGTGGTCGCTGACGGTGGTGCCGCGCTCCAGCGTGCCCGGCGTGGCAATGGCGCCGGCCCGTGCCAGCAGCGCTTCGGCCAGGCAGGTCTTGCCGGTGGCGGCAGCGCCGACGAAGGCCAGCGTGCGGATCGAGGCCATGCCCGCCGGGCTGCCTGTGGATGGGCTTGACATGAGGATTCTCCTGGCCGCGGCCAGCGAAAACCCTGCGGCGCGGCAATGCGGTTGATGGGATGCAGGCAGCGTAACGGGTCCGCAGTGGCGGCACAAGTGCGGCCGGCCTGCATGCGGCGCGCCCTTGAGCAATGTCAAGCGGTTGCGGTACCCCCGTGCCGCGCCCGCGCCGTTCACTCGTGCCGCAGCGCCTCGATCGGGTCCAGCCGGGCCGCGCGGCGGGCCGGGAAGTAGCCGAACACGACGCCGATCAAGGCCGCGAAACCGAACGAGAGCAGGTTGATGCCGGCGTCGAAGACATAGGGCACGCCCATCACGTCGGTGAGCGCGATCGAAGCCGCGGTGGCGATGACGATGCCGATCAGCCCGCCCAGGGCCGCCAACACCACGGCCTCGATCAGGAACTGCAGCAGCACCTCGTGCCCGAGCGCGCCGATGGCCAGCCGGATGCCGATCTCGCGCGTGCGTTCGGTCACGCTCACCAGCATGATATTCATGATGCCGATGCCGCCCACGAGCAGGCTCACCGCCGCCACCGCGCCCAGCAGCATGGTCATCACCTGCGTGGTGCTGGACAGCGTCTCGGCGAGTTGCTTGGTGTCGAGCACGTTGAAATTGTTCTCGTCGCTCTCGGCGAGCTTGCGGCGTTCGCGCAGCAGCCGCGTCAGGTCGGCCTTCACGCCTTCGGCGTCGGCGCCGTCGTCCATCGACACCAGCAGCGTGCCCACGTTCAGGTTGCCGGTGAGCCGGCGCTGCACGGTATTGATGGGCATCACGACGACGTCGTCCTGGTCCTGGCCCATGGCGGCCTGGCCCTTGCTCTGCAGCAACCCGATGACCTCGCAGCTGATATTGCGCAGCCGCAGCCTGGCGCCGACCGGTTCCTCGCTGCCGAACAGTTCACGCCGCACGGTGGCGCCGATGACGCAGACCGCCGCGCCGGCGCGCAGTTCGGCGTCGTCGAACAACCGGCCCTCGGCCAGGGTCCAGTTGTTGGTCGTGAAATAGGCGTTGGTGCTGCCGTAGACCACCGTCGACCAGTTGCGCGCGCCGTACACGGCCACCGCGCCGGCAGACGACTGCGGCGCCACCAGCCGCACGCCGGCCACCTGGGCGGCAATCGCCTCGCCGTCGGCCTGGCGGAACGGCGACGAGCCGGCGGCGTCACGCCCCGGGCCCAGGCGCTGGCCCGGGCGCACCATCAGCAGGTTGGTGCCCAGGCTGGTGATCTGGTCCGAAACGGCCTGCGTCGCCCCGCGCCCGACGGTGACCATGGTGATGACCGCGGCCACGCCGATGACGATGCCCAGGATGGTGAGGAACGAGCGCAGCAGGTTGCGCCGGATCTCGCGCCAGGCCAGGCCGAGCGTGTTCCACCACATCAGTGCGTCTCCGCTGGCGCCGTGCCGGGCGCCGGCACCGGGGGCGCTGCCCCACTGTCGCTTTCGATCAGGCCGTCGACGAAACGCACCACGCGCCGGGCATAGGCCGCCATCTCGGGTTCGTGCGTCACCATCAGCACGGTGATGCCGCGCCCACGGTTCAGGCCGACCAGCAATTCCATGATCTCGCGCCCGCGCTGCGTATCCAGGTTGCCGGTCGGCTCGTCGGCCAGCAGCACGGTGGGGTGGGTGACCAGCGCGCGCGCAATCGCCACGCGCTGCTGCTGGCCGCCGGACAGTTCCGCCGGCGTGTGGCCTTCGCGCCCCTGCAGTCCCACCGCGGCCAGCGCCTCGCGCGCGGCCTTGTGCCGCGCCACTGCCGACTCGCCGCGGTAGAGCAGCGGCAGCTCCACGTTTTCCTGCGCGCTGGTGCGCGCCAGCAGGTTGAAGCCCTGTAAGACGAAACCCAGGTGCCGGCGCCGCAGCAGGGCGCGCTGGTCGCGGTCCAGCCGGTGCACCGGCACGCCACGGAACAGGTAGGCGCCGGCGCTGGGCGAATCCAGGCAGCCCAGGATATTCATCGCGGTCGACTTGCCGGAGCCGCTGGGCCCCATGATGGCG
>JAABPT010000073.1 GCA_011391855.1 Burkholderiales bacterium | reverse complement strand
CGTGGTGGCTGGGGCTGGGGCTCCCAGCAGTTCGGGCGGCAGGTCCTTGGGTTCCACCACCTGCGCCGGCGCCATCACGGTGAGCCAGTGGCACAGGTTTTCCAGCTGGCGCACGTTGCCGGGGAAGTCGAAGGTGGCCAGCCGCGCCAGCGCGCTTTCGGTGATGCGCTTGGCCTCCACGCCCAGTTCCTTGGCGCTCTTGCCCAGGAAGAAGCGCGTCAGCATGGGGATGTCCTCGCGCCGCTCGCGCAGCGGCGGCAGGCGCAGCCGGATGACGTTGAGGCGGTGGTACAGGTCCTCGCGGAAATTGCCCTGGCGCACCCGCTCTTCCAGGTTCTGGTGCGTGGCGGCGATGACGCGCACGTTGGCCTTCAGCGGCTGGTGGCCGCCGACGCGGTAGAACTGGCCGTCGCTCAACACGCGCAGCAGCCGCGTCTGCAGGTCGAACGGCATGTCGCCGATCTCGTCCAGGAACAGCGTGCCGCCGTCGGCCTGCTCGAAGCGGCCGCGGCGCGTGGTCTGCGCGCCGGTGAAGGCGCCACGCTCGTGGCCGAAGAGTTCGCTCTCCAGCAGGTCCTTCGGGATGGCCGCGGTATTGATGGCCACGAACGGCCCCTTGTTACCCAGGTCACCGCGTGGACTGTGCTTGTGCAGCGCACGCGCCACCAATTCCTTGCCGGTGCCGCTTTCGCCGGTGATCATGACCGTGACGTTGCTCTGGCTCAGCCGGCCGATGGCGCGGAAGACATCCTGCATGGCACTGGCCTGGCCCAGCATCTCGGGCATCTGCGTCTGTGCCGCGTCGGCCACGTCCTCGCGCAGGCTTTCTTCCACCGCGCGGCGGATCAGCTCCACCGCCTTGACCACGTCGAAGGGCTTGGGCAGGTATTCGAAGGCGCCGCCCTGGAAGGCCGAGACCGCGCTGTCCAGGTCGCTGTAGGCCGTCATGATGATCACCGGCAGCCCCGGGTGGCGCTGTTTCACCTGGGCCAGCAGGTCGATGCCGCTGCCGCCGGGCATGCGGATGTCGCTCACCAGCACCTGTGGCGCGTCGTCTTCCAGCGCCTTGAGCACCTCGCGCGGATTGGCGAAGCAGCGCACGCTGAAGTCCTCGCGCTGCAGCGCCTTTTCCAGCACGAATCGAATGGATTGATCGTCGTCGACGACCCAGATGGGTTTCATGCTGGCGTAGTGCTCGTCAAGGCAAGGGGATGAGGATCTTGAACACCGTGCGGCCGGCCACGCTTTCACAGTCGATCGTGCCGTGATGCTGCTGCACGAAGGTCTGCGCCAGCGTCAGCCCGAGGCCGGAGCCGCCCTCGCGCCCCGACACCAGCGGGTGGAAGATGCGATCGCGGACAGCCTCGGACACGCCCGGCCCGTTGTCCTCGATATGCAATTCCAGTGCCAGACGGAAGCGCTGGCGGCCGAAGGTGGCCTGCCGCGCCACCCGCGTGCGCAGCAGGATGCGCGCGTCCCCCGCCGCGATGCGCTCCCCCAGCGCCTGCGTCGCGTTGTGCACGATATTGAGCACGGCCTGGATGAGCTGCTCGCGGTCGCCACGAAATTCGGGGATCGAGGTGTCGTAGTCGCGCGCCACCGCCAGGCCGCGCGGAAATTCGGCCAGGATCAGCGAACGCACGCGTTCGCAGACCTCGTGGATATTGACGTCGGCCACCACCTGCGGCCGCCGGTGCGGTGCCAGCAGGCGGTCGACCAGCGCCTGCAGGCGGTCGGCCTCGTGGATGATGACGCGTGTGTACTCGTTGAGCTCCTTCGAGTTCACCTCCATCGCCAGCAGCTGCGCTGCGCCGCGGATGCCGCCCAGCGGGTTCTTGATCTCGTGCGCCAGGTTGCGCACCAGTTCCTTGTTGGCCTGCGCCAGGCCCTGCGTGCGCTCCTCGCGGTCCAGCCGCACCTGCTGCTCGATTTCGATCATCTCCACCAGCACGCAGCCGGGCCAGTCGGTCTGGCAGACGATCACGTGCACCGGCAGCTCCCCGCCCACTGCTCCCTGGCGCTTGAGCTGGGCGTCGAAGCGGCTGGTGGTCACGTGGTGACCGGCCACCACCTGCAAGGTGTCGCGCAGCTGGGTCGGGTCGGCCAGCCAGTCGAGCACGTTGCCGCGCTGCAGCGCGCGGCGCGACAGGCCGGCGGTGTTTTCCAGCGTGGCATTGGCCAGGAGGCAGCGGCCGTCGGGGCGCACCAGCGCCACCATGGTGGCGAGCTGGTCGTAGGCCTCGAAGGCCGAAGTCGGCGCCGCTTCGTTCACTGCGGCGGCAGCTTGGCCAGCTCGCGCTGCAGGGCCGCCACATCGGCCTCCTTGCGCGCCAGCGCGGCCTTCATTTCCGCCACACGGTCCAGGTAGCGCTGGTAGTTGCGCTCGTCGCCGCGGCGCTCGGGCTCGCCGTTGTTGAATTCGCGGCGCATCTCGGCCAGGCGCTGCTCCTCGCTCCTCAGTTCGTCGCCGAGGATGCGGCGGGCGTCGCTGTCGCGTGCGCGCTGCGCGGCGGGGTCGACCTTGGCGTCGGCGGGCCGTGCGGCGGCCGCCGCTGCCGGCGCTGGTGCCGATGCCGTCTGGCGCGGCCGCGGCGCCTGGATCACGGTCACCGGCACGCCTTCGATGGTGCGGCAGTTGCGCTCCTTCGCTTCCTGCGGCGTGATGGCGTCGGTGTACAGCACCGGCGGGCCGGGGCAGCGGTACACGGGCCGCGCCGACTCCTGCGCCTGCGCTGCCGGCAGGCAGAAGGCACAGGCAGACATAGCCCAGGCCAGGGCCCGCCACGTGTTCGCCCGAAGAAATTGGATCGTTGCAGTCACCATGCGCGGATTGTCAGGCAAGCCAGAGCGGGGCAAGGACTCAACAGCCGGCCCGAAGCGGGCCAAAAAGGCGAAGGGCGGACCCGCCGGTCCGCCCCACTGCTTGCAAGGTTGCCGCTTACAGCGAGTAATACATGTCGAATTCCAGCGGATGCGTGGTCATGCGGAAACGCTGCACTTCCTGCATCTTCAGTTCGATATAGGCGTCGATGTAGTTGTCGGTGAAGACACCGCCCTTGGTCAGGAAGGCGCGGCCCTTGTCCAGGTATTCCAGCGCCTGTTCCAGGCTGGCGCAGACGGTGGGGATCTTCGCGTCTTCTTCCGGCGGCAGGTGGTACAGGTCCTTGGTGGCGGCCTCGCCCGGGTGGATCTTGTTTTCCACGCCGTCCAGGCCGGCCATCAGCAGCGCCGCGAAACCCAGGTAGGGGTTCATCAGGGGGTCGGGGAAACGCGCCTCGATGCGGCGACCCTTGGGGTTGGCCACGTACGGGATGCGGATCGAAGCCGAGCGGTTGCGCGCCGAGTAGGCCAGCTTCACCGGCGCCTCGTAACCGGGCACCAGCCGCTTGTAGCTGTTGGTGCCGGGGTTGGTGATGGCATTCAGCGCACGCGCGTGCTTGATGATGCCGCCGATATAGTGCAGCGCGAAATCGCTCAGGCCGCCATAGCCGTCGCCGGCAAACAGGTTCTTGCCGTCCTTCCACACGCTCTGGTGCACGTGCATGCCGCTGCCGTTGTCGCCGACCACGGGCTTGGGCATGAAGGTCGCCGTCTTGCCGTAGGCATGGGCCACGTTGTGGATGATGTATTTCTGCAGCTGCAGCCAGTCGGCGCGCTGCACCAGGGTGCTGAAGCGGGTGCCGATCTCGTTCTGGCCGGCACCGGCCACCTCGTGGTGGTGCACCTCGACCGGAATGCCGCACTGTTCCAGCAGCAGGCACATCTCGGAGCGCATGTCCTGGAAGCTGTCGACCGGCGGCACCGGGAAGTAGCCGCCCTTCACCGTGGGCCGGTGGCCCATGTTGCCGCCTTCCAGGTCCTTGTTGGTGGTCCACGAGGCTTCTTCGGAGCCGATCCTGACCGAACAGCCGTCCATCCCGATGTGCCACTGCACCTGGTCGAAGATGAAGAATTCGGGCTCGGGGCCGAAGAAGGCGGCGTCGCCGATGCCGCTGCTCTTCAGGTACGCCTCGGCGCGCTTGGCCAGGCTGCGCGGGTCGCGCTCGTAGGGCTTGCCGTCGCCGGGCTCGAGCACGTCGCAGCTGAGGATCAGTGTCGGCTCCTCGAAGAAGGGGTCGAGGTTGGCGGTGTTCGGGTCGGGCATGAGCAGCATGTCGCTGGCTTCGATGCCCTTCCAGCCGGCGATCGACGAACCGTCGAAGGCGTGGCCGGAAATGAACTTGTCTTCGTCGAAGTGCGAAACAGGCACGGACACGTGCTGTTCCTTGCCGCGGGTGTCGGTGAAGCGGAAGTCGACGAACTTGACCTCGTTCTCTTTCACCATCTTCATCACGTCGGCAACGGTTTTTGCCATGGAAATCTCTCCTAGCGGGGCTCGTGGGTTGGAATTCGGATGCAGGCTCGAGCCGGGGCGAACTCCGGCGGGATGCACCTCAATTTAGCAGAAAGCATGCCGGCCCCCGAACGCCCGGTCACCCCGCACCGAGGGCGCCACGCATGCTTCCGGTGCGAGTCCCTGCACCACAAGTGATCACTGCGCAGGCGTTCAACGCACCATTTCGGCGCCCAGCCTGACGCCAGACTGCTGCAGCCCGGCGCAAAGTGCAGCAAAGGCCTCGGCCGGATCGACCGCTGCCTTGACGCCCAGTTCGATATGGCGCCCCCACTGCGGATGGTCCACGCTGGGCAGGCTGAAGACCTTGACGCCCGGGAAGCGGGTCTCGATGTCTTCCATCAGCGGCGTCAGGCTGGCCTCCATGGCGCCGAAGACGATGACCGAGCGCTCCACCGTGCGCGCGCCGCCATGCAGGTGGGCATAACGCTGGTCCAGCACCCATTCGATCATCGGCCAGGCCATCACCGGGAAGCCCGGCACGAAGTGCACATGCCCGACGCTGAAGCCCGGGATCTTGTTGTACGGGTTGGGGATCAGCGCAGCGCCGGCCGGAAAGACACCCATGTTCAGCCGGTGCAGGTTGTCGGCGCGGTCGGGTTCGAAGGGCAGGCCCTGCTCGGCCGCCACGTCGCGCATGCGCTCCAGGATGAGCGCCTTGGCCTCGGGGTGCAGTTCCAGCGCCAGGCCCAGCGCTGCCGCCGCGCACTGGCGCGTGTGGTCGTCGGGCGTGGCACCGATGCCGCCGGTCGAGAACACCAGGTCGCCGCTGGCAAATGCGTCGCGCAGCGCCTGCGTGATGCGCGGCCGGTCGTCGCCCACATAGCGGGCCCACGACAACGCCAACCCGCGCGCCGACAGCAGTTCGATGACCTTGGCCAGGTGCTTGTCCTGGCGCTTGCCCGACAGGATTTCGTCGCCGACGATGATCAGGCCCACGTCCATGCGCCGGGGACGGGGAAGCGCTTCAGTGGTCACGGTCGCCGCCGAGGATGCCGCCGAGCAGCCCGCCGCCGGCGACCAGGCCGCCGAGCGAAGCTTCGTCGCGCCGGCCGCCGCCGGTCTGCGGCGCGGCGGCGAAGACGCGCGAAGCCAGGCGCGAGAACGGCAGGCTTTGCAGCCACACGGTGCCGGGGCCGGTGACCTTGGCGAAGAACAAGCCCTCGCCGCCGAACAGCGCGGTCTTGATCTTGCCGACGTACTGGACCTCGAAGCTGACACTGGCGGTGAAGGCCACCACGCACCCAGTGTCGATGAACAGCGTCTGCCCAGGCTGCAGTTCCCTTTGCAGCACCGTGCCGCCGGCATGCACGAAGGCCAGGCCGTCGCCTTCGAGCTTCTGCATGATGAAGCCCTCGCCGCCGAAGAAACCCGCCGACAGACGCTGTTGAAAGTGGATGCCCAGCGAAACGCCGCGCGCGGCGCACAGGAAGGCGTCTTTCTGGCAGATCAGCAGGCCGCCGAACTGCCGCAGATCCATCGGCAGGATCTTGCCCGGGTACGGTGCGGCAAAGGCGACGCGCTGCTTGTGCCGGGCGTTGTTGGTGTAGACGGTGGTGAACAGCGATTCGCCGGTGACCAGCCGCTTGCCCGCGCCCAGCAGCTTGCCGAACAGGCCGCCTTGCTGCGGGCTGCCGTCGCCGAAGACGGTGTCCATGCCGATGCCGGCGTCCATGAACATCATGCTGCCGGCCTCGCCCACCGCGGCTTCGCCCGGGTCGAGCTCGACCTCGACGAACTGCATCTCGGCACCTTTGATCTCGTAGTCCACCACGTCCATGCCCATCGCCCACCCTGGTTGTCCATGCGACCGGCACCGATCGTACCCAAGCCGTCGCCCCGCGGCCGGGGCGCAGGGCGTCAGCGTGTGAAGCGCAGGGAGAGACGTGCCAGAGGCACCTGGCGGCGTCGGTTCAAGTGGCCCGCGCTGCGAGGCTGGCGCGCAGGGCCAGTTGTCGCGCCAGCAGATAGCTGCCGGCGATCACGGCCACGACGACAGCGCCGAAGACCAAGTCCTTGCCGTCGCTCCAGTCGTCGACCCAGGACGACACCATCTTCGCTGTGCCCAGTGCGGCCACCAGCAGGCTCACGCTCGACACCGCCAGGCTCATCACGCGCGACGCGATAACGGCCAGCTGGTCGGCACGGGCGATCAGGCGCGATATCCACAGGCCGTTGACGCCGTCCGTGACCAGCATGCCCAGCACGAACAGCCCGCCCAGGAAGAGCGCGTGCCACACGCCGCCGAACTGCGTGGCGGTCATGGCAAACAGCGCCGACTGGCTGACGGTGTCGAACGACAGCGCAAACAGTGCCCCCACCAGGGCCACCGCACCCGGGCGCCTGGCCTGGCCCAGGCGGCCGAGAAAGCGGCCCTTCAGCCCGATGGGTACCACCACCTGCCCGGGTTCAGCCGTCAGCACGGCGCGTCCTTGCAGATCGCGCGCGCAATCGCCAGCCGCTGACGCTGGCCGCCGGAAAGTTCGCTGCCGTTGTGGC
>JAABPT010000072.1 GCA_011391855.1 Burkholderiales bacterium | reverse complement strand
ACGCCGTGGTGCCGCGCTGCCTACAACGCATCGAACGCCCCCTGCCTCTTCGCCAGCCACAGGTAGATGCCGATGACGACGATGGGCACCAGCGAGAACGCCGCGGCGAACGGCAGGTTGCCGGCCACGCCCTGCTGGCGGTAAACCACCTGGCCGATATAGAGCGTGGAGTCGCCGATGACCTGGGGAATGATGTAGTCGCCCAGCGTCAGCGAGAAGGTGAAAATCGAACCGGCGGCGATGCCCGGCATGGCCAGTGGCAGGATCACGTGGCGCAGCGTGCGGCCGGGCCGCGCACCCAGGTCGGCCGAGGCTTCCAGCGTGCTGGCCGGGATGCGCTCGATGGCGGCCATCACCGGCAGCACCATGAAGGGCAGCCACATGTAGACGAAGACGATGTAGGTGCCCAACGTCGAGAAGCTCAAGGAAGGCCCCCCGATGAGCGGCACCGAAAGCACGGCGTCGAGCAGCCAGGTGGCGTGCAGCCGCTCGGCCAGCCAGGAGATGACGCCTTCCTTGGCCAGCAGCAGCTTCCAGGCGTACAGCCGCACGAGGTAGCTGCTCCACAGCGGCAGCATGACGGCGATATAGAGGAAAGCCTTCTGCGTGCCGCGCGCGTGCCGTGCCATGTAGAAGGCCAGCGGGAAGGCCAGCGCGGTGCAGGTCAGCGTCACGGCGATGGCCATGCCCACGCTGCGCCGCGCGGCGTCCAGATTCGCCGGTTCGAGCAGGGCGATGAAATTCGTGAAGCCGACTTCGCGCACCACCTGGCCGGTGAAATCGTCGAGCCGGAAGAAGGCATTGGCCAGCAGCGCGAACAGGCTGCCCAGGTAGATGACGCCGAACCACAGCAGCGGCGGCGCCAGCAGCGCCAGCAGCAGCAGGCCGCGGCGGGTGTAGAGCAGGTCCGACGCGCGCCGGCGCAGCGTGGCCGGTGGCGGTGCGGTCAGCGCGAGCGCGGTCATGCGGTGGGGCCCTCAGGCCGGCTGCAGCGCGTGCACCGCGCCGTCGTTCCAGTGCAGGTGCACGGCCTGACCCGTTTCGGGCGCTGGCTGCCCCGGCCCGGCGGCCAGGTCGGCCTGCAGCGCGGTGCCGGCTACGTCCACCCGCACGCGCGTGAAGGCGCCGAAATACTGCACCTCGGTCACGTTGCCGCTGGCGCGTGCGCCGCCAGCCGCACCCAGCGTGATGCGCTCCGGCCGCAGCATGGCCTGGGCATGGCCGGTGAACCGGCGCGCCGCCTCGCCGGCCAGCACGTTGGCCGCGCCGACGAACTGCGCCACGAAATGCGTCGCCGGCGTGTCGTAGACCTGCTGCGGCGTGCCCACCTGTTCCAGCTTGCCGGCGTTGAAGACGCCGATGCGGTCGCTCATCGACAGCGCCTCGTGCTGGTCGTGGGTGATGAAGAGGAAGGTGATGCCCAGCCGGCGCTGCAGCGCCTTCAGTTCGCTCTGCATCTGCTCGCGCAGCTTGAGGTCCAGCGCGCCCAGCGGCTCGTCGAGCAGCAGCACCTGCGGCTGGTTGATCAGCGCGCGTGCCAGCGCCACGCGCTGGCGCTGGCCGCCCGACAGCTGCGCCGGCCGGCGGTCGCCGACGCCGGGCAACTGCACCAGTGCCAGCAGTTCGTCGGCGCGCCGGTGGCGTTCGGTGCGCGCCACCTTGCGCACCATCAGCGGATAGGCCACGTTGTCGCGGATGCTCATGTGCGGGAACAGCGCGTAGTCCTGGAACACCGTGTTCACCGGCCGCGCATAGGGCGGGCGCAGCGTCACGTCCTCGCCGCCGATCAGCACCCGCCCGGCGGTGGGCAGCGTGAAGCCGCCGATCATGCGCAGGCAGGTCGTCTTGCCCGAACCCGAGGGCCCGAGCAGGGTGAAGAACTCGCCCGCGTCGATCGTCAGGTCCACGCCGTCGACGGCGCGCACGGCCTGCGCCCCTTGGCCGAAGACGCAGGAGACGTGGTCCAGGGTGACGGCGGTTGTCATGGGGGGGCCGAGGCGAATTGCTCTTGCTCCCTCTCCCGCCTGGGCGGGAGAGGGCTGGGGTGAGGGTGGGGCGGTCAGCCAGGCGGTGGCCGTCAACGCGGCAGCGCACGGGTCGAGACCCTCACCCCAACCCTCTCCCGCAGGCGGGAGAGGGGGTCAGGTCAACGGCCGCCCAAGACGGCGATGTAGTCCGACGCCCATTTGTGATACGGCACGCAGGCGTTGTTCTGGCTCTTGCACTGCGTCACCGGGGTGCGCCAGAAGGCGATCTTGTCGAAGCTCTCAAAGCCCTGGCGCGCGCAGCCTTCGTCGGTCAGCAGCTTGTTGCCCTTGCACGCCGCCGGTACCGCGGGTACCGAGCCGAACCAGGCCGCCAGGTCGCCCTGCAGCTTGGGATTCAGCGAATGTTCCAGCCACATGTAGGCGCAGTTGGGATGCTTGGCCTCGGCGTGCAGCATGGTGCTGTCGGCCCAGCCGGTGGCGCCTTCCACCGGCACCGTGGTGGCAATCGGCTGGTTCTTGCTCTTCAGGATATTGGCCTGGAACTGCCAGGAACCGCTGGCGACGACGCCTTCGTTGGTGAAGTCGTCGATCTGCACGAAGGCGTCGTGCCAGTATTTGCCGACGATCTTGCGCTGGCCGCGCAGCAGGTCGAGCGCCGCCTTGTACTGCGCCTCGTTCAGCTCGTAGGGGTCGGTGATGCCCAGCGCCTTGTTGTTGTGCTTCAGGTACAGCGCCGCGTCGGCGATGTGGATCGGCCCGTCGAAGGCCTGCACGCGGCCTTTGTTGCTCTTGCCGTCGGGCAGGTTCATTTCCTCGAACACCACCTTCCAGCTGGTGGGCGGCTGGCTGCCGAAGACCTTGGTGTTGTACATGAGCACGTTCCAGCCCCACTGGTAGGGTACGCCGTAGTGCTGGCCGTTCTCGTAGTGCCAGGGTGCTTTCTGCAGCCGCGGGTCCACATTCTTGTAGCTGGGGATCAGGCTCACGTTCAGCGACTGCACACGCTTGCCGCGGATCAGCCGCGTTGACGCATCACCACTGGCGGTGACGAGGTCGAAGCCGCCTTCGTTCATCAGCGCCACCATCTCGTCGCTGGTGCCGGCCGTCTTGACGTTGACCTTGCAGCCGGTCTTCTTCTCGAATTCGGTCACCCAGTCGAAATTCTTGTCGGTGGCGCCGCGCTCGATATAGCCTGCCCAGGCCACGATATCGACCTGGCCTTCGCCCTTGCCGATCTTCTGCAGCGGCGCCTTCTGTGCCAAAGCGGCGGAATACGACACCGCGGCGGCGGTGGCAACGGCGGTCAAGGCAAGTGTGCGCAGCGACATGGGAAGTCTCCTGGGGGTTTCGACGGGGCAGAACACGCGCCAGCCAGGAACCCACGGAACCCGTGGCAACCGACGCGAGCCGAGGCCGCGAAGATAGAGACGCGGGGCCGCCTCGTGAAATTCAATCGAAAGCCGCCCAGCTATCTACAAACGAGATATCCGGGTCAACCAGCAGCGTTCTTGAGGGCGGCCTTCTGCGCCGCCAGCCACAGCAGCGCCAGCCCCACCAGCGCAATCGGCAACAGCGAGCCCAGGTTCAACCAGGTCCAACCCTGCGTGGTGATCATGGCGCCCGAGGCAAACGAACTGACCGCCATGGTGGAGAAGACGCAGAAGTCCATCGCCCCCTGAGCCTTGTTCTTCTCCTCGGGCCGGTAGGCCTGCGTGAACAGCGTGGTGCCGCCCGTGAACAGGAAATTCCAGCCCACGCCCAGCACGAACAGGGCCACCAGGAACTGCATCAGGTCCACGCCCGAAAGCGCCACGGCCACGCAGGCGAAGTTGAGCACCACGCCCACGCCCATGATGGGCAGCGCGCCGAAGCGCTTGATCAAGTGGCCGGTGAAGAAGCTGGGCACGAACATGCCCAGCACATGCCATTCCAACACCAGCGCCGCGCTTTCGAAGGGGTGCTGGCATTGCTGCATGGCGATCGGCGTGGCGGCCATCAGCAGGTTCATCACGCCGTAGCCCAGTGCTGCAGCCGCCACAGCGACGATGAAGACCGGTTGGCGTGCCAGTTCCGCCAGCGGCCGGCCGCCCGAGATGCCGCCGGGTGCGGCTACATGCACCGGAAAGCGGATGAAAGACAGCACCGCCAGCGACAGCAACGCCACCGCCACCAGCGCCAGGTAGGCGCCGGCGAAGGGCACCGCCAGCCAGCCGCGCGCCGCGCTGGCCAGGTTCGGGCCGATGAAGGCGCCCGCAATGCCGCCGGCCAGCACCAGCGAGATGGCGCGCTCCTTGAAGGCCGGTGCTACCAGTTCGGGCCCGGCGAAGCGGTACAGCGCGGCGTTGGCGCTGTAGAAGCCCGCCACCACCGTGGCCGCCACCAGCAGCCAGAAGCTGCCGATGCTGACGGCAAAGGCGCAAAGCGCCGAAGACAGGGCTGCCACGACCAGCCCCACCTGGAAAGCGCGCTTGCGCCCCACGCGCGCCTGCAGCCGCGCCACCGGCATGGCCGACAGCGCCGCGCCCACCACGTAGCCGGTGACCGGCAACGTGGCCATCCAGCCCAGCGGTGCCAGCGACAAGCCCACCAGGCCGTTGATGGCGATGAAGGTGACGTTGTTGGTGAGGAACAGTCCCTGGCAGACGGCCAGCAGCAGCAGATGTCGGTTCATCGTGCCGGATGATCGCATCCCGCCCTGAATCGTCGAAGGCATTCTTCAGCCGCCGCAGAGCGGAACCTTCTGCGGGCGCGGCGCTCCATGATGGTGCGCAGGCGCTTGCCAGCCGTTGTCGTCCTGGCCACGCTTTCGCGCGTTGTCGTGCGATGGAGAGCTCGGCCTTGGCCACAAGCCCACCGCACCGAAGGCACAAGACTTGCGAAGAATGGGCAGAAGGGGCTGGGCCGTGCGGAGCACCACGAACTGTCGGGTCTACGGGGTCTTGATCGCGCGGTTGCCCGCCGCAGAATGATCCATGCTAAATATCGAGCGTTGCTGACTCAAGCACCGCCAGTGACCGGAAAGCTCTGATGGAGCCCGGGCCCGTACAGCCGGGACTCCATCACAACTTCCCAGGCGCTCAAGTGGGGGGCGGTCCCCCTGCCGCACACGCCTGGCATCCGGAGGCAAGCATGGATGTGATCAGCCACTTTGCCGCTCGCTACGAGCGCACCCGCGAGGAAGAGTTGTCCCTGGAGGACTACCTCGCCGAATGCAAGCGCAACCCCCTGGCCTACGCCACCGCCGCCGAGCGCATGCTCAAGGCCATCGGTGAGCCGCAAACCGTGGATACGCGCAACGACCCGCGCCTTTCGCGCCTGTTCGCCAACAAGCTCATCAAGGTCTACCCGGCCTTCGCCGAGTTCTACGGCATGGAGGACTCGATCGAGCAGGTGGTGAGCTATTTCCGCCACGCCGCGCAGGGGCTGGAAGAAAGGAAGCAGATCCTGTATCTGCTGGGCCCGGTGGGCGGCGGCAAGAGCAGCATCGCCGAACGGCTGAAGCAGCTCATGCAGGAGGTGCCGTTCTACGCCATCAAGGGCAGCCCGGTGAACGAAAGTCCGCTGGGGCTGTTCGACATCGTCGAGGACGGCCCGATCCTGGAAAGCGAGTACGGCATCCCGCGCCGTTATCTCAACCGCATCCTCAGCCCCTGGGCGGTGAAGCGGCTGGAGGAATACGGCGGCGACATCCGCAAATTCAAGGTGGTCAAGCGCCACCCGTCGATCCTGAAGCAGGTGGCGGTGAGCAAGACCGAGCCCGGCGACGAGAACAACCAGGATATCAGCAGCCTGGTGGGCAAGGTCGACATCCGCAAGCTGGAGACCTATGCCCAGGACGACCCCGACGCCTACAGCTACAGCGGCGGCCTGTGCCTGGCCAACCAGGGCCTGCTGGAATTCGTGGAGATGTTCAAGGCGCCGATCAAGGTGCTGCACCCGCTGCTCACGGCCACGCAGGAAGGCAATTTCAAGGGCACCGAAGGCTTCGGCGCCATTCCCTTCGACGGCGTGGTGCTCGCGCACAGCAACGAAAGCGAGTGGAAGGCCTTCCGCAACAACAAGAACAACGAAGCCTTCCTGGACCGCATCTATATCGTGAAGGTGCCGTACTGCCTGCGCGTCAGCGAAGAGGTCAAGATCTACGAGAAGCTGCTCAAGAACAGCAGCCTGGCGCAGGCCACCTGCGCGCCGGGCACGCTGAAGATGATGAGCCAGTTCGCCATCCTCACGCGCCTGAAGGAGCCCGAGAACAGCAGCCTGTATTCCAAGATGCTGGTCTACGACGGCGAGAACCTGAAGGACACCGACCCGCGCGCCAAGAGCTACCAGGAATACCGCGACTACGCCGGCGTCGACGAGGGCATGAGCGGCGTGAGCACGCGTTTCGCCTACAAGATCATCAGCAAGGTCTTCAATTTCGACAGCACCGAAGTCGCCGCCAACCCCGTGCACCTGATGTACGTGCTGGAGCAGCAGATCGAACGCGAGCAGTTTGCCAAGGAAGTGGAAGACAAGTATGTCGGCTTCATCAAGGAACTGCTGGCGCCTCGATATGCCGAATTCATCGGCAAGGAGATCCAGACCGCCTACCTGGAAAGCTACAGTGAGTACGGCCAGAATATCTTCGACCGCTACGTGACCTACGCCGACTACTGGATCCAGGACCACGAATACCGCGACACCGACACCGGCGAGGTGTTCGACCGCGCTTCGCTGAACGGCGAACTGGAAAAGATCGAGAAGCCCGCGGGCATTGCCAACCCGAAGGACTTCCGCAACGAGATCGTGAATTTCGTGCTGCGCGCGCGCGCCAACAACCAGGGCAACAACCCGGTGTGGACGAGCTACGAGAAGCTGCGCACGGTGATCGAGAAGAAAATGTTCTCCAACACCGAGGAGTTGCTGCCGGTGATCAGTTTCAAC
>JAABPT010000071.1 GCA_011391855.1 Burkholderiales bacterium | reverse complement strand
ATGTTCGCCCGCCTGGGCGAACAGACCGGTACGCTGCCGCTGATGCTGGGCCGTGCCTCGACGCAGCTCTCGGCCGAGGTGCAGCGCCGCGCACTGGCCATCGCCACGCTGCTGGAGCCGCTGCTCATCGTGGCCATGGCGGTGGTGGTGCTGCTCATCATGCTGGCGGTGCTGATGCCGATCATGCAGCTCAACACCTGGGTACGCTGAACCAACGGGTTCAGCCGGCGGGTTTGTCGCCGGCCTGCGGCTCGGCGTCCGGCGCCCGCGTCTGCCGGGCGAAGATGCCCGCCGCCACGATACCCAGCTCGTACAGGATGCACATCGGGATCGCCAGCGCCAGCTGCGAAATCACGTCGGGCGGTGTCACCACCGCCGCCACGATGAAGGCGCCGACGATGAAATAGCCGCGCGCCTTCTTCAGCTGCTCGATGGTGACGACGCCGATGCGGACCAGCACGATCACGGCGATCGGCACCTCGAAGGCAATGCCGAAGACCAGGAACAGGGTCAGCACGAAGCCGAAATACTGCTCGATGTCAGGTGCCGCGGTGATGCTGGTGGGGGCGAAGGCCTGGATGAACTTCGACATGCCCGGGATGACCAGGAAATAGCAGAACGCCACGCCCACGATGAACAGCACCGTGCTGCTGATGACCAGCGGCAGCACCATCTTCTTCTCGTGCGAATACAGCCCCGGCGCCACGAAAGCCCACACCTGGTACAGCACCACCGGCAAGGCCACCATGAAGGCCGCCATGAGCGTGATCTTCAGCGGCACCAGGATCGGGCTGATGACGTTGGTGGCGATCAGCGTCGCGCCCTTGGGCAGGTGCGCCACCAGCGGCGCGGCCAGCAGGTCGTACAGGCCCGACGGCCCCGGCCACAGTGCCAGCGCGGCGAAGGCGATGGCGATGGCGATCACGGCGCGGATCAGCCGGTCGCGCAGTTCGATGAGGTGCGAGACGAAAGGGGCTTCGGTGCCCTCGAGTTCGTCGGCCTTGTCGCTCATCGCCCGGCCTTGGCGCCCGGCGGGCGGAAGCGCGCCACGCGCGCCGCGCCCGACAAGGCCTTGGTGCGGATGCCCTGGCGCTGCTTGTACCACTGCGGCGTGGCGCCGCGCTTCAGGCGCCAGTTCTTCTTCGGCCGGTGGTAGTCCAGCGGCGGCGGCACGTACGATTCGGCGGCCGGCACCGAGTTGTCGGTGAGGCCGGCGGTGGCGCTGCTCCACTCCGTCTCGAACGAGGATTTCGCCTCGTTGACTTCACTGCGCACGGTTTGTTCGACGTCGCGCGCGGCGGTCTCGAACTGGGTCTTCATCTTCTTGAGCTCGTCGAGCTCGATGGAGCGGTTGACCTCGGCCTTGACGTCGGCCACGTAGCGCTGCGCCTTGCCGAAAAGGTGGCCCACGGTCCGGGCCACCTTGGGCAATTTCTCGGGCCCGATGACGATCAACGCCACCGCGCCGATGAGGGCGATCTTGTCGAAGCCGAAGTCGATCATCGTGTCATGCGGGCCCGGGCACGCGACCGACTGCGGCCGCGTCTCGTCGGTTCACGCGGCGGGCGTTCAGGGCACACGCACATCAGCTCTTCGTCTTGGCCTCGACGTCGACGGTCTGGGAGTCGGCCCGCTTGGCGGTGGTCACCTGTGGCGCCGGTGCGTTGGCGGCGTCGGCCGCCTCGTCGGCGCCCTTCATGCCTTCCTTGAAGCCCTTGACTGCCCCGCCGAGGTCGGAGCCGATATTGCGCAACTTCTTGGTGCCGAAGATGACCACGACGACCAGCAACACGATCAGCCAATGCCAGATGCTGAACGAACCCATGATCTTTCTCCTGAAAGCGAACCCGAGATTCTAGGTGACCGGGGCGACACACGCGTGACGCCGCGGCCCCATCACCCCTTCAGCCAGGGCCGTGGCCCGCCGAAGACATGCATGTGCAGATGGGGGACCTCCTGCCCCCCGTCGTGCCCGGTATTGACGACGGTGCGAAAGCCGTTGACCACGCCCAGTTCCTTCATCAGCCGCGGTGCCAGGCCGAGCATGCGGCCGAGCAGCGCTTCGTGCTCCGGCCCGACCTCGGCCAGCGAAGCGACATGCCGCTTCGGAATCACCAGCACATGCACTGGCGCCCAGGGATGGATGTCGTGAAAGGCGAGGAGTTCCTCGTCCTCGAACACCTTCTTGGCCGGGATCTGCCCGGCGACGATCTTGCAGAAGATGCAGTCAGGGTCGGCGTTCATCGCGGTCGGCACTCTCAGCGAGCAGGCATCGGCATGGGCTGGCCGTCGGCAAAGCGCCACCAGCCCTTGATATAGCGGTACAGGTACCACAGGCCGATCAGCGACCACGCCACCCAGCCCGGGAAGACGAAGAAGGCCCACAGCGGGGAGGTCAAGGCCAGCCACAGCAGGGTGAACCAGAAGCTGCGCGCCTGCCAGCGGAAATGGCTGCGGTAGAAGTCGTCGGGCAGGTCGGCTCGCTTGACGGCGTTGATGATCATCGCGACCACCGAAAACGCGCCGGCCGAGAACCACGACAAGGTGTGCAAGCCATACAACACATGGGTGAGCCAGTGCAGGTCGCTGCGCTGGCGGGCCGGTGTGCCGGGGATCACGATCTGATTCAAGTGCCTTCTCCTTCGCGCTGCTGTGCCTTGCGCAGGGCAAATTCCTCCAGGCCCGACAGCCCTTCGCGCCGTTCCAGTTCGGCCAGCACCTCGGCCGGACCGAGCCCGAAATGACTGAGCGCCACCAGGGAATGAAACCACAAGTCGGCGGTTTCACCCACGATGCGCTGGCGGTCGCCGTCCTTCGCGGCCATGACCACCTCGGTCGCCTCTTCGCCGACCTTTTTCAAGATGGCGTCGGTGCCCTTGGAAAACAAGCGCGCGACATAGCTCTTTTCGGGGTCGCCGCCGCGGCGGCTTTCGATGACGCCGGCCAAGCGCGCGAGGGTGTCGTTGCCGTTCATCGGTAGATGGCCTCCGGATCCTTCAGCACCGGCTCCACGGCCTGCCAGCGGTCGCCCTCCAGCCGTTGGTAGAAGCAGCTGTGGCGGCCGGTGTGGCAGGCGATCGACGGCTCGGCGTCGCCGTGGCCGAGCTGAGTGACCTTCAGCAGCACCACGTCGTTGTCGCAGTCCAGTCGCATCTCGTGGACCTGCTGGAAATGGCCGGATTCTTCGCCCTTGTGCCACAGCCGCTGCCGTGAGCGGCTCCAGTACACGGCCTGGCCGCGCGCAGCCGTTTGCGCCACGGCCTCGCGGTTCATCCAGGCGAACATGAGCACGTCGCCGCTGCCGGCTTCCTGCGCGATCACGGGCACCAGGCCGTCGCGGTCCCACTTGATGCTGTCGAGCCAGTCCATGCAGCCAGTTTAGTGGGTGGGGCCGAGGTGGCCGCGCTCGGCGGCGAACCACTTCAGTACCGGCAGCGTGCCTGGCAGCACCGGGGCCACCTGCACCGGCAGCTGCTGCCAAGCCATGGCCTGACCTTCGCGCATCTCGAAGTCGCCCTGCCAGGCGTAGACCTTGCAGAAGTGCAGGCGCACCAGGGCGTGTGGGTAGTCCATCAATTCCACCTGCCAGGGCTGGGCGGCGGCGATGGTGATGCCCAGTTCCTCGTGCAATTCGCGCCGCAGCGCCTGCTCGATGCTTTCGCCCGGCTCGACCTTGCCGCCGGGGAATTCCCAGTAGCCGGCGTAGACCCTGCCCGCCGGACGCGAAGTGAGCAGGAAGCGGCCCTGGCCGTCGATCAACACACCCACCGCCACGTCGACCGGACGGCGCGGCTCAGGGGGCTCGACGTCCACCGCTCCGCGCGCGTCAACGCTCATGCCGCCCCGCGTGGTCGCGCGCAAACTGCTGCGCCACGCGGCCCGAGCGCGAGCCGCGCTCCAGCGCCCACACCAGCGCGTCCTGCCGGGCCGCGGCGATGGCTTCCTCGCTGGCGCCGAAGAAACGCAGCCACTGCGCCACGATGGCCAGGTATTCCGCCTGCGTGAAGGGATAGAAGCTGATCCACAGGCCGAAACGCTCGCTCAGCGAGATCTTCTCCTCCACGCCCTCGCCTGGATGCACCTCGCCGTCTTCGGTGTGCTGGTAGCTGAGGTTTTCCTTCATGTATTCGGGCAGCAGGTGGCGGCGGTTGCTGGTGGCGTAGATCAGCAGGTTGTCGCTGGCCTGCGCCACCGAGCCGTCGAGCACGCTCTTCAGCGCCTTGTAGCCGGGCTCGCCCTCGTCGAAGCTCAGGTCGTCGCAGAAGACGACGAAGCGTTCGGGCCGCTCGGCCACCAGGTCCACCAGATCGGGCAGGTCCACCAGGTCGGCCTTGTCGACCTCGATCAAGCGCAAACCCTGCGGTGCAAATTCGTTCAGGCAGGCCTTGATGAGCGAACTCTTGCCCGTGCCGCGCGCCCCGGTCAGCAACACGTTGTTGGCGCCGCAGCCGGCCACGAACTGCGCGGTATTGCGCAGCAGGCGTTCCTTCTGCGGCTCAACCTCCTTCAGGTCGGCCAGGCGGATGGTGGACACATGGCGCACCGGCTCCAGCACGCAACCGCTGCCGCGACGGCGGTAGCGGAAGGCCACCGAAGCGGCCCAGTCGGGCGCCATGGCGGCATGCGGCAGCACCGCTTCCAGGCGCGCGAGCAGCGACTCGGCACGCGTCAGCAGCGATTCGACGGCGGTCAGAACATTCATACGGCGAGTGTATGCAGCCCCGGCAGCGCCGGTACCGTACTCAACTCCACCTCGCAGAAGTAGCGACTGGCTTCATCGGCGGCGCTCGAGCCTGCAGGCCCATTCCTTTGACGAAGCGCTTGATTCCCGGGCACCACACGCGCGGCGATCATCATCGGTTCGCCGCCGCGGGTCGGGCAGTGTTGAAGTTCAATCCTGAAGGCGCGCTTGTGACGACGCGGAACGTCTGCAGCGGCGCCACAGGAACCTGCATGCCTCAGCCGGACGGTCGTGCCGGACGCGGCAAGGGCAGGCGCGTCCTCAGCGGTTCTCCAGCCGGTTGTAGTCCAGCAGCCCGGCTTCCAACGGCGCCGCCTTGCGATAGGCGTCGTGCAGTGCATCGCTCGCCGCCCAGAAAGCGGGCGAGGTGCGGCGGATGGCGAAGCGGTCGGCCAGCGCGCGGTAGTCGGCCTCGGAGGCCAGGCTGCGGATCGCCGCCTCGAGCGCGGGCAGATCATGCTCGTTCACGCGGTAGATCGCATTCGGGTAGGCGCCGAGGAGGCCCGGCACTACCGTCAGACGGTTGTCGGCCGGAACCAGGTTGGCCTTCTCGCGCACCAGGTGCGCGACATTGGCATGCGCCGTGTCGCGCAGCAGGCTGAAATACTGCGGCGCACCGCTTGCGCGCTCCACCTGTAGCACCACCATCTCGGGCCACCACGACAGGCCGGGGCCCCGCACCGAAGCCAGTGACTGCAACGCACCGCGCAGGCGTGGATCGGCCACGCTCGAAAGCTCGTACCGCGTATCCAGCGCTGGCGCCAGGCGCTGGCGCAGCAGGCCGTAGAGCTCGCGTTGCGGGTCACTGCTGCGGTAGGCGATGGCCGGGGAGAAGTCGACGGCGTTGTCGGGGCCGTAGACGTACTCCTTGGCCTCGTCGGGCGCTCCTTCGTACCAGGACGCGGCCGTGGCCTGGCGCCGCTCCTGCGGCATCAGCAGCAGGAAATTGAACTCGCCTTCCATGCGCATGAAGTCCATGTACAGGCGGCTGTTGAGCTGGTGACCGACATTGCCGAACACGTCGTAACCGGCCACCAGCAGGTAGTAGATGCGCTCGAACAGCGGGTAGCCGATGACCCACGCCGTCTTCGGCGGCTCGCCCACCAGACCCTTCACGACCGAGGCGCTGTCGAAGTGGCGGAAGACGGTCAACGCCGCATTGGGGTTGCGTCCGTCGCCGTCCCACACCAGCGACAGGTCCAACTTCTTGCGGCCCGCTGCCAGCACCTGGCGCAGCAAGGCGCTCTTGTCCTGGAGATATTCGCGCTCCAGGCCCGCGAATTCGCGCCAGGGGCGCAGGACGCCGGCATCGCTGCCCGCCTCGGTGGGCAGCCGCAGCTTGTCACCCATACGCTGCAGCACCTGGGTGCCGGCCTGCTCGAATTCACTGCCCGGGTTCTGGAAGAAGACCCAGAAATGGTCCTGGATCACGTCCACCGCCATCTGGCCGCGGCACACCGGGCCCTTGATGAAAGTCATGATGAAGAATTCGGCTTCGTCGAGCAGGAAGCGGTAGCGCGACTCGATCGGCAGTTCGCGGAAGGCAACGAACGGGTTGGCGGCCACGGCCACGTCGTAGGACGGCACGGCGGTAACTTGAACTGCTGACTCCAGGAACCAGCGCCGGTATTTGTCCATGCGCGACGCGCCCAGCGCATACGGCATGTGGGTCTTGGCCAGCAAGGCCTCGCGCTCTGGCGCCAGCCGGTAGAAGAAGCGTTCGACGCCCGGGTCGTCGTAGGGCCTGCGCGTGGCCAGCGGCTGCACCGGCTGGCCCGGCGGCGTGGCCGAGCGCACCAGGCGGAAGGGGCGATGGAGCGGGTCGTCGTCGAAATGCAGGTGGCCCAGGAACAGGTGTTCGTAGAGATAGCGGCTCATCAGCCGCTCCTTGGGCGAGGCGCCATTCAGGAACGCTTCCCAGGCCTGCACTTGGCGGCGCTGCACCGCGGTGAGCGGCAGTTCGCCTTCGTGCGGCGCGCCGGCAGCCAGCCAGCGCGTGACGGTGTCCATCTCCCTGGCATTCAAGCCGGGCAGGCCGTAGGGCATGCCGGCCAGCGGCGACTTGCGCTCGAAGGCGTCGAAATCCTCGATGCTGGGGCAACTGTTCGAACGGTCCGGCGACACGTCGAATTCCTTGCCCAGCACGGGCACTTCAGGCAGCGGATGTTTCTGCTTCAGCGCCAGCGCACGGTGCAGCACGCTGGCCGCCAGGTTCGCCTGCGGCGTTTGCGC
>JAABPT010000070.1 GCA_011391855.1 Burkholderiales bacterium | reverse complement strand
ACTGCAGCATCGAATCCTGCGTTCGGCGCCGGTGCCGGCGCCGACACCACGACCCCACCCAACCCGGTTGTCGATGAGCTGGATCGCGCACGGCGCCAACTGGAGCGCGTGTCTGCCCTGCCGCCCGGCACGCACCTGCTCGACGAGCGGCGAAGTTCGGTTGCCCGGCTGATCGCCCTGTTGGTTGCCAAGGAGCGACGGGAGGCGGGGCTGGCGCCAACCATCGTGTCCTTGGACTCCCCGGCGCCGACGCTCGGCAGCGACGGTCCTCACCCGGTGGCCGATGTTGACACCCTGCGCGATCAGCGGGACGCCATCGCATCGCAACGATCGTCGCTCGACGTGTCGCTCCGGTTGCTGGATCGCGAGATTGAAGCGCTGGTTGCCGCACGACGCAAAGCGGATGAGTCCCTGCGCTTGCGCCAAGAACGACTGGCCCGCGCCGGCGATGCCGACCGCGAACGCTGGGTGGCAGAGACTGAACTGGCCATGTCACAGGCGCGCGTCGCCGAATTGGAGGTGGCGCGTGCCGACCGCGATCGTCGCGACGCTCAATCGCGGCTGGAGCCGCTGAGGTTGCGTCTTGCTGCGATCGAGCGCGAAGTCGCGCGCGTGCGAACCCGCCAGGTCCTCGACAAGGCTGCCATGGAAAGCGTCTTGCAAACCTCGCACCGTGCGCGCCAAGCGCTTGCCAAAGAGATCGACAAGCTGCGCTCTCGCCTGGCCGCCGTCGAAGCTCGGGCAGACGGTGACGACGCTGCGCCTCGCGTCGCTGCGGCCTTGCGATCCACCATCGCGGCCCTGTCGGAATTCGATGCGATTGAGCAAGGTACAGAAGGTGCATGGTCGATGCGACGACTGGCGCTGGAGGCCGGTGCGGACAAGGACCGACAAGCGGGCGCCCGGGACCTGCTGATCACGGCCATCGACCAGATCGATGCGCGACTTCAAGTCACCCAGGAACAACTCGACTCGACACGCGCCTCGGCGCGGGCACAACGTTCGTTGCTGGAATCGCTCTCGGCCGATGACACCCGGCGCGATTCAGAACAACGCGTGCACGATGCGCAGACACGCGAGATCGACGCTCGTGAACGGTTGCAGGGCAAACTCACTAGAGTGCGGCTGCTGCTGACGCGCAGCCGCGACGACGTTGAGTTGGCTGGCAAGCCGACGACGCCTGTCCAATGGTTGGCGCTGGTCGCAGACCGCGGCACCGAACTTGCCCGCAGTGCCTGGGAGTACGAACTTTTCAGCGCGACGGAGTCATCGGTCGTCGACGGCCGCCCCGTCACCGTCAACTATGGCGTGACCGTTGGCAAGTCTGTCGGGGTGCTGATCCTGTTTGTCGCCAGCATCTGGGTTGGCCGACTGCTGGCCCGGCGCCTGGTGGCCCAGCTGGTTCGCCACACGCGCGTGAGCGCTCAATTCAGCTCCGTGCTGTACCGCTGGATCATGTGGGTCATGGGACTGGTGGTGCTGATCACAGTGCTGAAAGTCGCCAGGGTGCCCCTGACGGCATTTGCCTTCCTGGGCGGTGCGCTGGCCATCGGTGTGGGCTTCGGTACTCAGAACATCATCAAGAACTTGATCAGCGGGATGATCATCCTGTTCGAGAGAAAGCTGCGCGTGGGCGACATCGTCACCATCGGCAACCTGTCGGGCACGGTCGCGGCAGTCGATCTGCGGGCGACCACGGTGCGTGGCTTCGACGGCATCGACTTCATCGTTCCGAATTCAAACCTGCTCGAGAATCAGGTGAGCAACTGGACCTATCTGAACTCGACGATGCGCCGGGAGGTGGCCGTCGGCGTCGCGTACGGTACCGACTTGCAGCGCGGCAAGCAGGTGCTGCTGGCGTGCGCGGCCTCGGTGCCCGGGATTCTGGCAGACCCAGCACCCGAGGTCCTGGTTTCAAGCTTCGGCGGCGATAGCATTGAGTATCGACTGCAGTTCTGGATAGGGCTGCAGACTGATCGCTCAGGACCTGCCATCGAGAGCGACATACGTTTGGCGATCGACGCCGGATTGCGGGCCGCGGGTATCTCCATCCCGTTCCCACAGCGAGATGTCCATCTGCACATTGCCCCGTCGGTAACAGCTGAAGAGGGCACTTCCGCACCGACTTGAACTGGTGGCTGCGCCGTAGCCGACCAATCTACGACCTATCTCAAGATCCGGCCTCGCTGCGCTGCGGTCCTCGACGGCTTCGAGCGCGATGGTCGCGATTCGGGTGAGAATCGTGCGTGACGCGCAATCGCTACTTGCTGCGGCCCGGTCCGGTGGTCCACGGATACCCGTTGCTGGCCCGGTCGAAACCGAGCTCGAACAGCTTTCCCATGTACTCTCGATCGAACTTCTCGGTGGGGTGCTCGGTGAAGCTGGAAGGGATGAACGCGAGGTTGAAACGCAAATCATCTCGCTGTGCGAGGTAGTAAATCTGTGTCAAATCACCGATACCCTGCGTTCGAATGAGCGAGTCCACCGAGCGCGACAGGATCGGAAAAATCCGGCGCTGAGTGAGGTCCCACTGCAAGTAGTCCCGGGAGTTGTTGATGACGTACAAAGTCGGCGGTCCGGTCACGCCGAGCCGCTGCCGAACCAGCGCCCAGTCGAGCCCGGTCGGATAGACGAAGACCTGCGCCGTCACGCCGCCATCGACATGCATCTCGTCGAATGGCCTTCCATCGGCTTCGACATCGATCATCACGGGCGGAAAGACGCCCGGAATGGACGCCGAGGCCAGCAACACATCGTGGATCAGCGCCCGCGCTCGAGGCGACCCGCTGGCCGCGATGCGCGTCACGCTCCAGGTCATCGGCCGCGCGGCATCGAGCTGGGTGGTGCCGATCAGCAAGGAGCGCCCGCGCCGATGCTGCTCGGCAAGCTCGGCGACGAACGCATCATCGACGTACGTCTCCAGCAGGCGCCGCAACGGGGCGGGACTGATGGCGGACTCGTTGCGCACGATGTCGAGCAGGTCGCGGCGCTCGACCAGGTCGTTGGTAGAGAACTCGGTGTAGAGCTGGCGCAGCACAGGGTCGTACTTCGTCCCGAGAAAAGCAAACGGTGCAATGAGCGCGCCGGTGCTGGTCCCGGTGACGACAGTGAACTCAGGGCGCGTGCCATGTGCGGTCCAACCGACAAGCAGGCCAGCGCCATAGGCGCCATCGGCACCGCCGCCAGACAGCGCAAGGTAGTGGTGAGGGCGATGCATGACGCCGCCATAGTTGGCAGCGAGTTCGTCGGCCGACAGCTTCAGCCAGCTGTCGAATCCGGTGGGCGGAAGATCACCCCAATAGCGCGCACCCGGAATGCCCGGAATGTGCGCGGACGCCGCCAAGCTCTCTGGCAAGGGCTTGAGACGCGACGGCGCGGACGCACAACCAGCGATCAAGGCCCACGCAAGCACCGCAGCGACTTGGTACGCCAGGCGATGTTGCGCTAGGGCCGCAAGTCGAAGAGCCTGGCAGCGCGCTGCGAACGTCGCTCTGCTGGTGCGCCATCGCGATCGAGAAACCACGACCACCTGCTGCCGTGACCCGCGCGGCGCGACTGCCGCCGCGCGACCGGTGGCATACGCAAGCGCTTGTGTCCACAAAGTCATCAAACCCATCTTGCGCATGCCTTTCAAGACCTGGGGCGGGGGGGCGGTAACAAGCTACGTGAGGCAACAGGTCAGCACCGGTAGCATTTCCGATGAGTCAATGCGCCGGCGCACCACCCGCATTTTGTCATGCGTGGGCAGCGCCGCGAAGGCATGCGCCACGTTGGCGCAACCCATACGGTCGTTGCTGCGATCGCGTCTCACCTGGCGCTCGATTCGCTGCAGGTAGGCGCCGCGCGTGGGCGTGCTGCTCTCGCGGATGCGGCGGGTGATGCTGTCAACCTGGACAGTGTCCATGCTGGCTATCCCTGCTATTTACTCAGGTGGCAATTTTGATGTGGTCAAATTACACCATCAACTTTCGCCGGTGTTGTCGGGAACAGCGGTCGGCCGCGTGGCGCCGGCAGCGAAGGCGTTGCCTACAATCGGAAAGATCGGGTGGCAGTCTGAAACCGCCAATGCTGTGACAGGGGCGATCCCGGGACCACGCGAGGACAGCATGAGCGACACGATCCGCACCAAATTCTGGAACCATCAACTCGATAGCCTCATCACCGAGATCGTGCGTGAGGCATCGATCTGTCAGGTCAGGCTGCTGGATTCAGGGGTGGTAGACGCGGTACTGCAGGACAACGCGTCGGTCTGCGGGCACGACAACCCGGCGGCCTTCAAGAAGCTGCGCGAGCTGCTGATGATGACCTTCGTGGTGCGCGGCAAGGCCTTCGACAGCCTGGGACCGATCGAAGCCGATGCCATGATCCAGGAGATCAGCGCAAGCTTAAGGTCGAAGCTCGGCGGTACAGCCAAAGGCCGCTTCGGAGGCCCTGCGGGCTGAACCCTCCCGGCAGGCAACGGCTGGGGGTCGGCGGACCCGCGACTACCGTGACACCGCGCCCGATGCCGAGCCTTGCGGCTGCGGCGCCAGCTGCGCCGCCTCATCGACCCAGCCGCCGCCCATCGCGCCGTAGACGTTGACGATCTGGGTGTAGGCCTCGACCTGGGTGCGCACGGCGGCCAGCTCCACCGCGAACAGATCGTTCTGCGCGTACAGCACCTCCAGGTAGTCGGCATAGCCGTTGTTGAAGCGCAGCGTGGACAGGCGTGCAAACTCGCGCAGCGACACCACGCGGCGCATCTGCGCGGCCGCCTCGTCGCGCTTCTTGACCGTGCCGGTAAGCGCGTCGTTGGTTTCGCGCAAAGCGTTGAGCACCACGCTCTGGTATCTGGCCAGCGCCTCGCGTTGTTGCGCCTCGGCAGTCTTCACCTGGCCTTCGATGGAGCCGAAGGTGAAGATCGGCCCGGCCAGCCCGGCCGCCACGGCCCAGGCCGCCGAGCCGCCGCCGAGGAAGTTGCTGAGCGCGGCGCTGGTGCTGCCGAGCACACCGGATAGCGTCAGGTCGGGGAAGTACAGCGACTGAGCCACGCCGATATTGGCGTTGGCCGCGATCAGATCCTGCTCGGCCTGCAGGATGTCGGGCCGCCGCTCCAGCAGCGTAGACGGCAACCCGCCGGGCACGGCCAGCGGCAGCACCTGCTCGATGCCGCGGCCGCGAGCGATGGGGCCCGGATTGCGTCCCAGCAGCGTGGAGATCTGGTTCTCCTGCGTGGAAATCTGCAGCTCCAACCCGGGGATGACGGCCTGCGCCTGCTCGAACTGCGAGTTCACCTGCTCCAGCTCCACCTGCGAAATCACGCCGCCTTTAAAGCGCAGCTGGAACACACGCTGGGTGTCGGCCAGGTTGGCGGCGGTGGCGCGCGCAATTTCGAGCTGCCGGTCCAGCCCGCGCAGCGCGATGTAGCTGGCCGCGACGCTGGTGGTCAGCGACAACACCACCGCGCGCCGGCCCTGCTCGCTGGCATAGAGCTGGGCCTGCGCGGCCTCACTCTGCCGGCGCACGCGGCCGAACAGGTCCACCTGCCATTGCGCCGACAGCGCGCCCTTGTACAGCGTGGTGTACGGGTCGGCGCCAGGCCCGAGCGCCGGCACGCCGACGCGGCTGCTGCGATTGCGGTTGGCATCGACGCCATAGCCGATCTGCGGATAAAACTGCGAGCGCGTGGTCTGCAGCTGGCCGATGAACTGCTCCACCCGCGCCACGGCAATCAGCAGGTCGAGGTTGTTGCGCAGCGCCTCGTCGATCAGCTGGTTCAGCTCCGGGTCGCCGAACTGCTGCCACCAGCGGGTGTTGGCCAGGTCGGCGGCCTGCGTAGCGTCGATGCGCCAGGCCGGCGGCGAGTCCAGCGTCGGGCGCACGTAGTTCGGCCCGACGGTGCAGCCCGCCAGCAGCGCGGCCAGGCACAGGGTGACCAGGGCCTTCATCCGGCCTCCTCCACGCGGGGTTCCGACGCGGCCGGTTTGCGCACCGCAAAGCGCTGACTCAGCGATTCCAGCAGCCAGAAGAAGAAGGGCGCGAAGAACACCGCCACCAGCGTGGACGCGAGGATGCCGCCGATGACGCCAGTGCCGATGGCGCGCAGGCTGTTGGCACCGGGGCCGCTGGCCAGCGCCAGCGGCACGCAGCCCAGGCCGAAGGCCACCGAGGTCATGACGATGGCGCGCAGCCGCGCACGCGCCGCTTCCATCGCCGCCTGCAGCACCGGCATGCCAGCGTGCACGTGCTCGATCGCCACCTCGCAGATCAGGATCGCATTCTTCGCCGACAGCCCGACCAGCGTCACCAGCCCGACCTGGAAGTACACGTCGTTCTCCAGCCCCAGGGCCCAGGTGAGCAACAGCGCACCGAGGATCGCTACCGGCACCGTCAGCAGCACCGCCACCGGCAGCGTCCACTTCTCAAACTGCGCTGCCAGCAGCAGGAAGACGACGATCAGCCCGGCGATGAAGGCAATCGCCGAGGTGCTGCCCGACGCCTTCTCCTGCAGCGCCTGCCCGGCCCAGGCATACGAGAAGCCGTCCGGCAGCACCTGCGCTGCCACCTGTTCCATCGCCGCCAGCGCCTGGCCGGAGCTGTAGCCTTCGGCCGGGTTGCCGGTGATCTTCACCGCCTGGAAGCCGTTGAAGCGCTCCAGCACCTTCGGCGCGGCCACGTAGCGGGTGCGGATCAGGCCCGACAGCGGCACCATCTCGCCACTGCGCGCGCGCACGTAGACCTGGTCGAAATCGCGCGGGTTCATGCGGTAGCGCGCATCGGCCTGCAGCACCACCCACCACACCCGACTGAACTGGCTGAACTGGCCGACGATCTGCGAGCCGAAGAAGGCCTGCATGGTCTGGAACGCGTCCTGCACCGACACGCCCAGCACCTCGGCCTTGGCGCGGTCCAGCTCGACCAGCAGCTGCTGCGTCGAACCGCGGAAGGTGGTGCGCACGCCGGCCAGCTCGGGGCGCGCGGCCGCTGCCTTGACGAAGGCCTGCACCGCCTGCTCGGTGGCGCGCACGTCGCCAGCGCCGCGGTTCTGCACGTAGAAGTCGAAACCGCCGGTGGTGCCCAGCCCCGGGATCGGCGGCGGGTTCACG